>CANGSG010000212.1 GCA_947456435.1 Hyphomicrobiales bacterium | reverse complement strand
TTGGCCGATGAGCCGGAACCAAGGAACACTTCCTTGATGATGGCATCATGGTCAATCGCCATGTTGAACGCCTGACGGACTTCCTTCTTATCGAAAGGAGCCTTCTCGGTGTTGAACGCCCAGTACGAAACGTTCAAGCCCGATTGGCTGATGAGGCTCAGAGCCTTGTCCTTCTTGATTTCTTCAAGATCGGCAGGGCGCGGTGCAATTGCGAAATGGCACTCGCCAGCCTTCAGCTTCGAAAGACGTGCAGTCGGATCTGGCGTGATCGCGAAAACGAGATCATCAACAAGAGCCTTTTCACCGAAGTAATCAGGGTTCTTTTTGAAGCGGATCATCGCGTCTTTTTGATAGGCAACGAAGGAGAACGGACCTGTGCCGACCGGAATTTGGTCGAACTGCTCAGGCTTGCCCGCCTTCATCAACATGTCGGCATATTCAGCTGAATGAATCGATGCAAAGTCCATCGCCAGATTGGCGAGGATCGGCATGTTTGGTTCTTTCAGCTTCATGACAACGGTGTAGTCATCCGTCTTCTCGACGGTGTCGAGCAAAGCGGGCATGTCCATATCGTTGAAGTAGTCATATTTGCCGCCAGACACTTTGAAGTAAGGATGCGTGTCTTTCCATTGACGGTTGAACGAGAACAACACGTCATCCGCATTGAAATCGCGCGTGGGCTTGAAGCCATTCACGCCCGAATGGAACTTCACACCTTTGCGAAGGTGGAAGGTGAGGGTCTTGCCGCCGTCGGTCACGTCCCAGCTCGTTGCCAAGCCTGGACCAACATTGGTGCCGCCGCGTTCAAACGCGGTCAGCTTGTCGAACACCGGACGGTTGGCATCGAAGCTGGTGCCCGTTCCGTTCATCGCCGGCGTGAAGCTTTCTGGGCTGCCTTCGGAGCAATAAACCAGTGTCTTGGCAGACACGGCGGTTGCGCCGAGCAATAGAACCGCAAGGCTGAGGCCTGCGGCATGTTTCAGGGTTTTGTTGATCATTCGGGTTTCCCTTGTGTTTTCCTGCCCTTATGACGTGTCTAATCACGGTTCTGGAGCATTGGAGGGCCTATCCAAGCCGGTTTTAGCCCCGCATGCAAGGGAGCTCGGCCGCAAGTGCGTAATTATCAGAATAAAAATGGGAAATTGGGCTGAAAAGACCGCGTTTAGCTGGATCGTCTCAAATTATCTGACGGTCAGCGGCAGTCCGGCGACCATCAAAATCACTCGATCAGCCCGCTGGGCAAGGCGTTGATGGAGGCGCCCGGCATGGTCGCGGAAATCGCGCGCCATTTTGTTATCCGGCACAATGCCAAGGCCCACTTCATTGGCAACAAGGATTGTGGGCGTGGTGCGGCGGGCAAGCGCCGCTTCAAGCCGGTCGGTAGCGGCGTCAATATCATGTTCGCCGAGCATCAGATTGGTCACCCAAAGCGTGAGGCAATCAACAAGGACAGGATGGCTGGCTTCTAAAGCGCCCGCGAGATCAAGCGGCGCTTCGACCGTAATCCAGCCCGCCTCCGAGCGGTCGGCCTTATGCCGTTCAATCCGCGCGCGCATTTCCTCGTCCCAGATCTCGGCCGTGGCAATATAGATCCAGGGAGCGGGGAGTGCCTTGATCAGGCCTTCCGCATGGCGCGTTTTGCCGGAGCGGGCACCGCCTAAGATGAGGGTGAGGGATGAGATCATGGGCTATCCTTGTGCCGATTGAGACGACCCAAGGCAAGACGCAGTAAATCTTCTCGCTTTTTTGTTCAAACGAGTGTATAGCGAAACGCAATACAAAGGAAAGCACCATGGTTGATTTGGCGCAGAAGCGCGATGTCGCTGTCTCGATGCGATTTCGCGACGAAGACTTGGGCATAATTGATCGGGGTGCGGCGCTAAACGGCCTCTCCCGAACGGAATTCATGCGCCGCGCGGCTCTCAACGAGGCCCAACTTGCAATTCTGAATGAGAGTGTTGTCCGCTTTGCGCCGGAGGCGTTCGCCCATTTCATGGCCGCCATTGATGTGCCGGACGCCACCGTTCCTCGAACGCTTAGAGAGCGCCTCTCGCGGCCTGCACCATGGACGGAGCCAACATAAACTTGGCGGCGCTCATGATTTCGCCTCCGGAACCGTTGCGCAGTGATCATGATCTTTCCGTATTTGATTGCGGCAAGCCTGCATTAAATGAGTGGCTACGCACATACGCCTTGAGCAATCAAACCAAAGGCTTCACGCGGGTTATGGTGATTTGTGAGGGGAAGCGTGTGATTGGCTTTTATGGCCTTGCACCGACCGCTGTGCCCCCTGCCATTTTATCGCGCAGCATGCGCACCGGTCGTCCACCTGATCCTGTGCCTTGCATTCTCTTTGGTCAGTTGGCTGTTGACCAAACCTATACCGGTCGAGGCCTTGGCAGTGCGCTGTTACGCCACGCGCTCGAGCGCTGCGTCGCGGCGTCTTACTCTATCGGAGGCCGTGCGGTGATCGTACGCGCGATAGATCGTGAGGCAGAAGATTATTGGAAAGCGTGCGGCTTTATTCCATCACTCTCGGACTCATCGATTTTGTTTCGCGGTATGGCTGATGTGGCGGCGTGGGTTGGGCAATTGGAAGGGTTGTGATTCTAAAAACAAAAAAGGCGGCGAATTGCTTCGCCACCTTTTTTAAGTTCTTGCTAAAGGCGTTCTTACGCCACCGCTTCCTTCGCGCGCTCTGCACGTTTACGATCATTCGGATCGAGATGCACTTTGCGCAGGCGGATCGACTTCGGCGTGACTTCGAGAAGTTCATCGTCTTGAATATAAGCGAGAGCCTTTTCGAGTGTCATGCGGATTGGCGGTGTCAAGCGCACCGCTTCGTCTTTACCGGCAGCGCGAACGTTGGTGAGTTTTTTGCCCTTAAGCAAATTCACTTCCAAATCATTCTCGCGCGTGTGCTCGCCCACGATCATGCCCTGATATACTTTCCAACCGGGCTCAATCATCATCGGGCCGCGATCTTCCAAATTCCACATGGCATAAGCAACCGCTTCACCAATATCATTGGA
>CANGSG010000211.1 GCA_947456435.1 Hyphomicrobiales bacterium | reverse complement strand
GACGGCAAATTGATCGCCACCATCCGCGCAAAGCCGGGAGATCCCGTCTCACTTCCGCTCCGCATCGATCATGCGGGCGAGAACATTATTGAAGTCGAAGCGGAAGCCGCAGCTGATGAATTAACGCGCGCCAATAATCGTGTCGTTGCAAAGATCGAAGGTATTCGCGGTCGGCTTAATGTTCTCCTCGTCTCCGGTATCCCGCATCAAGGTGAACGCACCTGGCGAAATATTTTGAAATCCGATGCCAATGTTGATCTCGTTCATTTCACAATTTTACGACCCCCTGAAAAACAGGACGGAACACCCGTCAACGAACTCGCCTTGATTCCGTTTCCGACCAAGGAACTGTTTGAAACCAAGATCAATGAGTTTGATCTCATTATTTTGGATCGCTTTGCCGATATGGCGCTTTTACATCCCTCTTATTTCGCCAATATGGTGCGCTATGTGCGCAAAGGCGGCGCCATTTTGATTGCTGCGGGCTCTGAATTTGCTGGCCCTGAAAGCCCAGCCGAGACACCCTTACGCGATTTGCTGCCCGCATTTCCGACCGGCAATATCAATGAGACGCCTTTCTTGCCGCGCCTCACTCTCGAGGGACAAAAACATCCGGTTACCCGCGCTCTCCCCGGTGGCAACAATGAGCCGCCGCAATGGGGCGAATGGATTAGGCAAATTGAAACCGGCACGATTTCGGGAACCAGCGTGATGAGTGGTGCAGGCGACGCACCACTTCTGATTCTACGACGCGATGGTGAAGGGCGCGTGGCGTTGTTGCTTTCCGATCATGTGTGGCTTTGGGCGCGAAATTTTCGCGGCGGCGGGCCGCATCTCGATTTGTTGCGGCATGTCGCCCATTGGTTGATGAAGGAGCCCGCGCTTGAAGAAGAAGCCTTGCGCGCCAAAAGCGAAAATGGTCGTGTGATTATTGAACGGCAGAGCATGAGGGACAGCACTAGTCCCGTTACACTCACAACGCCTTCTGGAAAAAGCGCTACCCTTACACTCACGCAAAAATCGCCCGGCATATGGCAAGCCAGTGTCACGCCCGATGAGATGGGTCTCTATAAAGCGAGTGACGGCGCCCTCACCGCCTTTATAAGTGTAGGGCCACCCAATCCCCGCGAGTATCAAGACGTCATTTCAACACTTGATCGTCTCGCGCCGCTTGCCGAGAGCACAGGCGGTTCTGTACGGCGCATCGCGCAGAATAAATCGGATATGAAAATTCCGGCGATCATATCGCGCACTGAGTCATCACGCTATGCGGGGGATGATTTTATTGCCTTTAAAGATACGAAAAGTGAAACGGTGATTGGCTTAACGCTCTATCCGCTTTTGCAAGGCGGATGGGGGTTGCTCGCGCTTGGTCTCGCTTTGCTCGCGGTCTGGATCGGCGAAGCGGGCGGATGGCGTCGCTTCATCCGCTAGAATTCAAGCGGCTTTAAGTACGCCTGCACTGATACGACCCGAAACATGCGCCAGTGTATCGGGCTCAAGTTCTAGCACCAATAATCTCTTCGGATCGACGGGCCCCGGCATCTCAGCACGACCGTGCGGCATCACAACAAATCCCGCGCGGCTATAATAGGGTTCATCACCCACGAGAAGAATAAGCTTATGACCTTCCGCTTTAGCGGTTTCCACAGCACGCTGAATGAGGGTCATGCCGATGCCGATCGAAGAAAAGGCTTGCTCCACCGCCAAAGGCCCCAAAAGCAAAGCCGGCGTCTCGCCGATCATGATCGGTGTCAGGCGGATCGAACCGACAACAAGCGTTCCGACCAAAGCAACGAAGGACAGTGAACCAATCGGCGCTACGCCCTCACGCAGCCGATAGGCCGTTTTGGCATAACGCCCGGGACCAAAAGCGCGCTCATGCAGTTTATCGATAGCCCCGGCATCGGTGTGGGCTTCGTGGCGGATCGTCAGGGGGAGATCGGTCATGATGTCGGCTCGTCATATCAGGAGGGGGCTTAAACCCGTCGCGGGAGAGGGAGAGCCTGCCTTGACGCAGGCGAGATGGATCGGACAGCCTTTCGGCCTCCGGCTTCATCGTTCTCGTCGCGAGATCCTTGTCACGGTCATCATGGGTGCTCCCGTAGCATGATCGGCCGGCGCCGTCCATCGGGTGGGGATGCCCACATTTTTGGATCGCGTTATCGGCAATCAAGGCTTGATCGCCGCCGCCGAAACGCGTTCATGTAGAAAAAATCAGCATCTTGTGAGGAAACCCATGCTCGACCGCCCGACAACCAAAGACCAGTGGATAGCCCGCGCCCGCGCGACAAAGCCCGAGGGCCGCGCCTTCATCCACGGGCAGTATGTGGCGGCCAAAAGCGGCAAGACGTTCGACAAGATTTCATCCGCTGACGGTTCGGTTGCTGGACAAGTCGCTGATTGCGATGCCGCAGATATCGACGCCGCTGTCGCGGCTGCAAAAACTGCTTTTGAGGATGGCCGTTGGCGCGACAAACCAGCAACTGAAAAAAAGCGCATCATGCTGCGCTTTGCGGAACTCATTAAAGAACACACCGACGAGATCGCGGTGCTTGAGACGCTCGACGTCGGCAAGGTCATCGGCAATTCGCTGGCGATCGATGTGCCATATTGCTACACTTGCATTCAGTATTACGCCGAACTCGCCGACAAAATGTATGACGAGATCGCGCCGATGGCGCCGAATGATCTCGTTCAAATTCGCAAAGAGCCGCTCGGTGTGATCGGTGCGATTGTGCCTTGGAATTATCCGCTGATCATTTCCGCTTGGAAACTCGGGCCAGCATTGGTTGCTGGCAATTCGGTGGTGTTGAAACCCGCCGAACAATCGCCTTTTGCGTCGCTTTATCTCGGTCAACTTGCGCGGGAAGCGGGTATTCCCGATGGCGTGTTGAATATCGTGCCAGGCTTTGGCGAGAAGACCGGCAAGCCCTTAGCGCTTCATATGGATGTCGATATGATCACCTTTACGGGATCAACCGAAGTCGGCAAGCTGATGATGCGCTATGCGGGTGAAAGCAATATCAAACGCGTGGCGTTGGAACTCGGCGGCAAGAG
>CANGSG010000210.1 GCA_947456435.1 Hyphomicrobiales bacterium | reverse complement strand
GCCACCGTTAATCGCTTTCTCTCAACATTTTCTCCCACATCTCGTGATCAGTCATTTATACTTGATCTGTCACGAGCGGGTCCGTTGGATTCAAGTGCCTTAGCCCTTGTCGCCACGATGAAGAGTCGCGCTACGCGTCAAGGGGCAACCTTTAAATTGGTGAATGTGCCTGATACCCTTCGTCCACTGGCAGAGATTTATGACCTCGAAGATTTTGTCGAGACCTGCACAAAGTAAGCCGATTTGAAGGCTTAATTCCGACTACCAACTAGCCGATATCTTTTAATATCTCGCGCGCGGCATTAAATCCGGGCGCCCCTGTGACACCGCCTCCGGGATGTGTTCCAGAACCACATTGATAAAGCCCTTCAAGCGGTGTGCGGTAATCGGCATAACCCAACATCGGTCTTAGCGAATAAAGTTGATCAAGACTGAGCGCGCCGTGGAAAATATCACCGGCAACGAGCCCAAAGGTCCGCTCAAGATCAAGCGGTGTTAATGCTTGTCTTGCGATGACGCTTGTCCGGAATCCAGGTGCATAGGCATCGACTGTATCGATCATCAAATCGGCGACGAGATCACGATGATTGTCCCATGATGATCCGTCTGGCAATTCTGGCGCAACATGTTGGCAGAAGAGACTTGCTACATGAGATCCTCTAGGGGCCAATGAATCATCGAGCGTTGAGGGAATAAGCATTTCAACAATCGGCTTCCGACTCCAACCCTGTTGCTTGGCATCGATAAAGGCACGATCCATATATGAGAGTGTCGGCGCAATCACGATGCCGGCTGTGTGATGATCAGCAATCGCGCGACCGGGCAATGCCAAGAAGCTTGGGAGTCGCGACAGGGCTACATTCATCCGAAATGTGCCTGAGCCGCCGGACCAATGCGCCATGTGATTTCGGAATACTTCAGGCTGGGCATCCTGCGGAACGAGTTTGCCGAAGAGAAGGCGTGGATTGAGATTTGAAACAACCCGTTCAGCGAAAAATTCTCGTCCATCTTCGAGTTCGAGGCCGACCGCTTTTGATCCGTCGACAAGAACTTTTTTTACAGGCGCGTCGGTTTCAATAATCACGCCAGCGGCCACACAGGCTTTACGCATCGCCTCGGTGATGGCACCCATGCCGCCGATGGCGTGGCCCCACGCGCCCTTCTTACCATTCACCTCACCAAAACAATGATGAAGGAGAACATAGGCTGTGCCCGGTGTCATTGGTGAGGCGAATGTGCCAACAACCGCATCAAAACCGAAAAGCGCTTTCACGGCATCGTTCTCAAACCATTGCTCGAGATACTGTGCAGCCGATTGCGTAAAGAGTTTGATGAAGGCCAATTCGCCATCACGACCAAGGCCACGAACGCGATTGGCGATTTTCCCAAGCTTGAGCAGTTGGGGAATCCCGTCAATTAGAGATTCAACGCGATTGGGTGGAGTCTCAAGAACAAGATCGCGCAAGATATTGGCGATCATTTCGATTTCATCTGAATAGGCGTCATAACGCATCGCATCGCGCGCGCTGAATTTTGCGATCTCGCCTTTTGTGCGTCCATCGCCGGTCAAAAGATATCGACCATCCGGATGCGGAAAGAAATTAGAAGCGCGGCGCTCGACGATCCTGAGGCCATGATCCTTTAATGCCATATCAGCGATCACGCGCGGATTGAGGAGGCTCACCGTGTAGGACGCCACAGAATTGCGAAAGCCCGGATGAAACTCTTCCGTGACAGCTGCGCCACCCACAATGGCGCGGCGCTCAAAAATTCTCACTTTTTGGCCGGCCCGCGCTAGGTAGAAAGCGCAGACAAGCCCGTTATGCCCGCCGCCGATGATGAGCGTTTCATTTTGGCTTTTTCCCACGGTCGCACCCCTACTCACTCTCGTCACCCCGCCTATCAATCGGAATTTCCGCGTTAAGGGAAGAGGAGATCGTCATCTTTGGGGGTGGTCAGAACACATGCTTCCCCGTCAAATAAGACTCAAAGAACGACTAGGGATTGGATTGCGTAAGAATGACGGATCGCCAGAAAGTGGATGACAGTGCGTTTCGCATCTTAATGGCGATTTCAACGGGTCATATGCTTAATGACACAATTCAGTCCCTCATACCGTCGATTTATCCGATCTTAAAAGAATCCTATGCGCTCTCTTTTACCGAAATCGGTGTCATCACCATGACTTGGCAAATGACCGCGTCAATTCTTCAACCGCTCGTTGGCCTTGCTGCAGATCGAAAATCGAGACCTTTTTCACTTGCGTTCGGAATGGGTTCGACCTTGATCGGTTTGTTGATCATGGCCATAGCGTCGTCTTTCTTGGCGCTATTGATCGGGGTGGCCTTTATCGGGATCGGTTCTTCCATCTTCCATCCCGAAGCCTCTCGCGTGGCGCGTATGGCATCGGGCGGCAAACACGGATTTGCGCAATCTTTATTTCAGGTGGGCGGTAATGTGGGATCCGCAATTGGACCATTGCTCGCGGCCTTTATCATTCTGCCTGGAGGTCAACCGGCGGTCGCTTGGTTTGCCATTCTTGCTTTGATTGCTATCTTCTTGTTTGTGCGTGTGGGCTACTGGTATCGCGCGCAAACGCCAAAAATCAAAAGTAGTAGCGTTAACAATCAGCCATCCTATTCACGTTTAAGAATTACGATTGCGCTGAGTATTTTAGCGTGTCTTGTCTTTTCAAAATTTCTCTATATGGCGAACCTATCGAATTTCTACACATTCTATTTGATCGAAACTTTCGATGTTTCCGTTCGCGATTCGCAGCTTTATCTCTTTGTATTTTTGGGTGCGGTGGCTGTTGGCACAATCGCAGGCGGACCTATTGGTGATCGCTTTGGTCGTCGAAGTGTAATCTGGTTTTCAATCCTTGGTGTTCTGCCCTTCACCGTCCTTTTGCCTTATGCGAATCTCCCATGGACCATTGTGATTAGCATTATGATTGGTCTTATCCTCTCCTCGGCCTTTCCGGCTATCGTCGTCTTCGCTCAAGAACTCGTGCCCCATAAAGTGGGAGCGGTCTCAGGCCTCTTCTTCGGCTTTGCTTTTGGAATGGGCGGACTTGGTGCCGCGATGC
>CANGSG010000209.1 GCA_947456435.1 Hyphomicrobiales bacterium | reverse complement strand
GCTGGCTCGTTGATCGTGTGGATCACATTGATGTTCGGATCCTTCTGGAGAAGGTTTTCCATCGCCTTACGGCCACCTTCTTCGTTACCATTGGTCACGTCATGGCCAACGATGCGCGGATCATTTTCGTCACCGATCTTGTTCGGATCCTTGGGATCGATTCCGAAACCGATCATGAAGCCCTGGTCGCGCAGAACGTCAACGGTTGGCTGGGACGGAACGAGATCAAGGAAACCGATTTTCGCCGACTTCGCTTTGTCGCCAAGCGTTGCAGCAGCCCACTGGCCGATCAGCTTACCAGCAATGAGGTTGTCGGTTGCGAAGGTCGAGTCAGCAGCGTCGATTGGATCGAGCGGGGTGTCGAGCGCGATCACAACGAGGCCAGCATCACGGGCCTTCTTGACCGAAGGAACGATGCCCTTGGTGTCGGAAGCGGCAATGAGAATACCCTTTGCACCGTCTGCAATGCAGGCTTCAATCGCTGCAACTTGGCTTTCGCTGTCGCCATCGACCTTACCGGCATAGGCCTTCAGCGTAACGCCGAGTTCCTTAGCCTTGGCCGTCGCGCCTTCCTTCATTTTGACGAAGAAGGGGTTCGTGTCGGTCTTGGTAATCAAGCATGCCGAAATGCCGGCAGCCTGGGCCGGAGCGGCCATCATAACGCCGAGCGCGGCTGCGCCGAGCAGAGTCGTAATTAGAGTTTTCTTCATGAAAAACCTCCCTTTGTGATTTTAGGCTTGAGTTTTTCTCTAAGCCCACAAACGAGACTTAGGCTCCGCATGCACCATGCAAGGATGCCCTTTCTCAACCCCAAAGCAACAGGGATTTCGATCCCTTGTCAATAATTAAATCAACTTGATTTAGTTATTAAGATTTGCTTGCCTAGACGCTAATTCTCGGCGCGAGCCGAAAAAATGACTTGGGAGTGAAGCGTGACCCTATCGACAGAAAGGGACGGCGGGGCCTTCGTCCGCTCAGTTGCCGCCGGAAGAGGGTCGAAACAATCCGACATTCGCGCCCATAATGAACGGCTCGTTTTGTCCCTGCTACGGCGTCGAAGTGGCCTCACCAAAGCCGATATCGCGCGTCTCACCGGACTCTCCGCCCAGGCCGTGTCGGTTATCATGCGAAAACTGGAAGAGGATGGGCTTCTTGGTCGCGGTTCGATCCTTCGGGGCCGTATTGGCCAGCCCTCAACGCCCATGGCGCTTAAGGCGGACGGCGCATTCTCTATCGGGGTCAAGATTGGACGCCGCAGCATCGAAATGGTGCTCATCGATTTTGTAGGCAATCTACGAGAAGTGTTTCGGGAAACCTACCGATGGCCGATGCCGGCACAGGTCATTCGCTTCATTCGCGAGGGCGTTGAAACGATAACAAACAAACTCACCGCTGTTGAAAAGGCGCGCATCGCCGGACTCGGTATAGCGTCACCCTTTGAGCTCTGGCTCTGGGAAGACGGAGTGGGCGCCCCCCGCGGCGCGATGGATGCCTGGCGAACGACGGATCTCGTAAAAGAACTCGAAGATCAATTCCCCTTCCCGATCTATTTGCAAAATGATGCAACAGCCGCCTGTGGTGCCGAATTCGTCTTTGGGCGCGGCCAAGATTTTCAGAGTTATCTTTATCTCTTCATCGGATTTTTTATCGGTGGCGGCGTTGTTTTGAACGGTTCACTCTTATCAGGCACGACCGGTAATGCCGGCGCCATCGGATCGTTCCCCTTACGCGGGCGTGATGGTCAAATGCAACAACTGATCGACGTAGCCTCCGCGTTAACACTCGAAATGCGCTTACAGCGTGACAATATCGATCCCTCGACTTTGTGGACACTCCCTGATGGTTGGTCCACTTTTCCAGAGGCCGTTCAAGACTGGATCGCAACAATCGCACCACCCATTGCCGAAGCCATCATAGGCGCTTGCTCGGTTATCGATTTCCCTGCGGTTATCATTGATGGTGGTTTTCCTGCTGACATTCGACAACAGATTATTGAACGAACAAACGAGTGCATCGACACGTTAAACACCAAAGGTATCGTTCGTCCAAAAATTGTTGAGGGTCTTGTGGGTGCGCAAGCGCGTGCCATCGGTGGTGCGTGCTTGCCTTATTTTGATAAATATATTCTATCTTCATCGCATTTCATGACAGAGGCGATGATGAGTGGTGCGTAAGAGCGCTACGTCTTAGACACCAAAAATCTCTTCAACGGTTTTGCGCATGACGGCGGGATCAACATCAACGCCTGTCCAATATTTGATACTGATCACACCCTGATTCACTAGCATTCCTAATCCATCAATGACATGACAGCCGCGCATCGCCGCTTCTTTTACAAACATTGTACGCGGCGGATTGGGAATGATATCCGCAACGACGAGCGATGGATGAAGGCTGGTAACCTCCACAGCAACACGCGCTTTCACATCAGGATAAAGACCAATCGATGTTGCATTGACCACGATATCGATTGAATCCGGAATTACATAGTCGCCAACCCATGACACATATTGTGCCTTTGTCGATGTTGCTGAATTGATCAAATCGACAAGCACCTGCCCTCGAACGGGACTACGATTGACGACGAGAATGGACGATAGCCCTGCGAGCGCCATTTCAACAGCACAGGCTCGCGCCGCGCCGCCTGCACCAAAGATAACAGCTGACTTTCCACGGGGATCGATCTTGGTCAGAAGTGACTGTAGAAATCCTTTGCCATCTGTGTTCTCGCCAATATAGGCGCCGTCACGACGTACCGCACAATTGACGGCGCCAATCACTTTGGCGGATTCTCCTAACCCATCGAGATGCTTTATCACGGCCACTTTGTGCGGCAGAGAGCAATTAAAGCCCGCCCAGCCCATGGCGCGGGCACCAAGAACCGCATGAGCAAGATCGTCGGGATGAACTTCGCAATTGATATAGCGCCAATCGAGCCCATGATCCCGATAGGCGGATTCAATCATCGCAACAGTTGGGTTTTCCCGGGCCGGCATGGCAAATGAACCGGTAAGCTGACTTAAAAAATTTTGTGACAACTTATATATCCCCCTGGTCTTGATTTACGGGAGAGTTCGATTGGGATCGAACTCTT
>CANGSG010000208.1 GCA_947456435.1 Hyphomicrobiales bacterium | reverse complement strand
CTACAAAGACAATTCAGATCACGCGCCCATGCGGCCATTAAATCTCTCGCCGCTTATGATGAAACAGAATGACACTTTAATAGCATGACAGTGAACAACAACGACACGTCGACGAGCGATCTACAAAAGACCTTGCTTGATCTCGCGATAACACGCGGCGCGGGTAAAACTTTCTGCCCCTCAGAAGCTGCCCGTGCACTGGGCGGCTCACATCCTGATGGATGGGGGCCGTTGATGACGCCCGTCCGTCGCGCAGCGATATCACTCGCCGATGAAGGGCGCATTGTGATCTATCGCAAAGGCAAGCCCGTTGATCCGCATAATTTTAAAGGCGTCTATCGGATCGGTCTGCCCTACTCCGACTAAGCCCCATCGCTTAATACGGCGCGGGAAATAACTCGCGGGATTGACCTGTAAACCGTGCGGCGAAGAGACCGACCCATTCGCGTATGGCTAAATCAAAAAGGCGCAAGCGCGAGGATGCTGGTTCATCGCTCAGCATACCGTTAAAATCCGGTGCTGTGCGCCAATCCACCGGATAGGCTTCAAGCTCAAAGCCTGCAGCGCGAAATAATCCCATCGCACGGGGCATGTGAAGCGCTGAGGTCACAAGTAACCAATGCTCACCCCCAGCGGGTTGAACCATCGCTTTTGTCATCACCGCGTTTTCATAAGTATTGCGCGAGGCGCGCTCGAAGAGAATCCGGTTTGGAGCAATTCCGAGGTGGATCAGATTCTTCTCAATGACATCGGCTTCTGAGCCCGACGATCCGAACAGATAACCCGAGCCGCCGGTAAAGATGATCGTGGCGTCGGGATATCGACGCGCCAGATCAGCCATCGCGACAAGTCGATCGCCGGCTGCCCCGAGCACCAGACGGCCTTGAGTCACCGAAGAGGCAAGATTGAGCCCCCCGCCCAAAACGATGACGCCTTTGATCGGCCGACCGTCGTCCTTGTATGCCGGAAAGCGCTGCTCGAGTGATAGGGCGACCCGTTCAGCGACAGGAGAGAACGACAAGATCGCGAGGCTTAGGGTTACCACACCGCCGAGGATCGAAGCGGCGCGGAAACGCCGCAGAAATGCCAGGAGCACGGCCAGACAAAGCAAAATGATTAGAAAACTCGATGGCGCGACGATCAGCCAGAGTATTTTTGAGGTAATAAAGTACATGAGATTTATTGTTTAACTCATTGATCTAATTTGATATTATTTCCAATAAATAGATTGTAAGGCAGCGCTAGTCTCCTGCATCCAATTATCACAGAATTAAGCAAAGGGCGGTAGGCGTTAAAACGTAGTTTGTGTCGTGTCTTTGTTGTTGAGGATCAGTACCTATGACCGCCCTCACCTCTGCCATCTTGATCCATGGACCGGATGATCTGCGGGTCGGCGAGGTTGAAACGCTCGATCCCGGGCCGGGCGAAGTCTCCGTCCGTGTGGCACGCGGCGGTATCTGTGAGGCGGATTTGGCGCTCTATCGAAAGGGCCCCTCAAAAGATCATCGGCAAAAGCAGGCCCTTATACCGGGGGCGGAAATTGCCGGAACCGTGATCGCCATCGGCAGCGGCGTGAACCGTGTCCAACCGGGCGACCGTGTCGCAGTTAATCCTTTGCAGACCTGCGGCTACTGCCTCCATTGTCGCTCCGGACGACCTCTTCATTGCAGCGAGCGTCGATTTTTCGGCTCGCCCGAACGTTTCCCGCCAACCCAAGGCGGATTTCGCCAGACCTTGATTTGCACGGAGAGCCAGGCGGTTCCGACAGGGCAAGATACGCCGGCTGACCGCGCGGCCTTTGCCGCCTCCTTCGCCCAAGCGCTTCATGCGGTCCGTCGCAGCGGGCGAATTGCCGGAGAGCGCGTCTATATATCGGGTTGTGGTCCGTTGGGGCTTTTGACCATTCTCGCTGCCCGCCATGCCGGCGCTCGTGAAATCATTAACGGCGATGTCAGTAGCAAACCGCTGCAATTGGCTCTTAGGCTCGGGGCTGACTCAGTCATCAATGTCAGCACCGAAACGGACGCCTTGAAATCCCTTCAGGCAAATCAAGGAATGGCGGATTTATCTTTCGAAACCGCGGGAACGTCAGTCGAAACCGCGATGGCATTATCCTGCACGCGGCCAGGCGGGCGGATCATCCATATGGTCCCCAGTGGGGAAACTGCATTGCCGCTCGATCTCATGATATCAAAGGAGCTCGACTGTGTCGGCGCCTTCCATTTTGCCGATGAATTCGAGTGGGCTGTTGATCTGCTGGCCAAACGGGCGGTGGATGTTGCCCCGCTCCTTGGCGCGGCGATGCCCTTCCGAAATGCGCGTGCCGCCTTTGATCTTGCCGGAGACCGGGCCGAAGCGACCAAGGTGCAGCTCGTTTTCGAGTGAGTCTCTCGCTCCGCGCCCGTTTCCCGAAGCCGCCGGATTTACCCCCATCAGCGCTTCCGAAATACGGCAAGAAATTTCCTTATTGCGACACCCTTTCGGCCTTTAGCGGCGGAAACGACAAATTTCGCGTAAAAAGGCAATTCTCCGCTTGTGCAGAACCCCAGCTTCGGCAACGATAGCGTATCGGGGCAGCTTACCGCCCCGTTGGGAGGTCAACGCTGTAATGCTCGACCGGCATGGCTCGACAGCAGCGCTGGCAAGGACGAACCACGAAAGCGACTACGAACGGACCTAACGTCCGACAGCGTGGCGCAACCAAGAAGGGGATTGCCGTGGAAGAGTATAACAAGCTTAAACACATGTTTGATAAGGGCCAAATGTCCCGCCGTGACTTTATGGCTGGCGTAGCCATGATCGGCGCTGGCATGGCCGTAGCACCGACGCTTCTTTCCGGCACGGCGCAAGCCGCAGCGCCGAAAGTTGGCGGAAACTTCATTATTGGTATGGAAGGCGGCTCGGCTACCGACTCGCTCGACCCCCGCACTTATTCTGACTCAGTCATGATCGGCGCTTCGCTTGCCGTTTATAACTGCATGGTCGAATTCGATTCAAACGGTAACCCAACCGGCGAATTGCTCGAGAGCTGGGAAGCCAAGCCGGGCGCAAAAGAGTGGATCTTCAACGTCCGCAAGGGTGTGAAGTTCTCGAACGG
>CANGSG010000207.1 GCA_947456435.1 Hyphomicrobiales bacterium | reverse complement strand
GTCATTGCCGAAGCTGATTTCACCGGCTCCACCGCGCATATGATTGATTGGGTGAAGAAAGGCACGCATCGCAAAGTGCTCATGGTCACTGAATGCTCAATGGCATCGAATGTGGCCTCCGAAGCACCGCATGTTGATTTCATTCGCCCCTGCAATCTTTGCCCGCATATGAAGCGTATCACGCTGCCAAAAATTCTTGATAGTCTTCTGACACTTCGTGAAGAAGTGACAATTGATCCGGCCATCGCTGATCGCGCGCGTCTCTCGGTTGAACGCATGATCGCGTTGGGACGTTAACAAGATCATGTCCGCCTCGGTCATCATTGTCGGTGGCGGACTTGCAGGTCTTTTCACCGCGCTCAAACTTGCGCCCCGTCCGGTAACGATTTTAGCCGCTGCCCCCTTAGGAGCGGGGGCGTCATCAGCTTGGGCGCAAGGCGGCATCGCCGCGGCGATGGCGGAAGGCGATACAGCTGAACAACACACAGCCGATACAATTGCCGCTGGCGGCGGCCTTGTGGATGAAACAATCGTGCTCGGCATGGCGCAAGAAGCCGGCGATCGTGTGCGCGATCTTCTCTCTTATGGTGTGCCTTTTGATCGCGATCTCGAAGGACGTTTAATTCAATCACGCGAAGCCGCGCATTCCACCCATCGCATTGTGCGCGTGCGCGGTGATCGCGCGGGTGCAGCCATTATGGCCGCACTCATTGAAGCGGTTCGAGCCACACCATCCATCACTGTGCATGAGCATATTCATGGTGAGTCCCTCATCATGAAAGAGGACCGCGTCTGCGGTGTTGTCGCGCGTGATCAGGAGCATCGCCGCCTTGAGTATCATGCGAGCGATGTGGTGCTCGCAACCGGCGGCATTGGTCATCTTTATGCCGTCACCACGAATCCGGTTGAATCGTCCGGCATTGGGTTAGCCATGGCCGCAAAGGCAGGCGCGGTCATCGCCGATGCTGAATTTGTTCAATTTCATCCGACCGCGATTGCAATTGGTCGCGATCCTGCACCGCTTGCCACCGAAGCTTTACGCGGTGAAGGCGCAATACTCATCAACAAAGCGGGCACGCGTTTCATGACCGCACTTCACAAAGATGCCGAACTGGCACCGCGTGATCTTGTGGCACGTGGCGTGTTCAGCGAAATCATTGCTGGGCGTGGCGCGTTCCTGGATTGCCGCGAAGCAATCGGCGCGCGCTTTGCTGAAATGTTTCCTACCGTTTATGCGACATGCCAATCCGCAGGGATTGATCCGGCAACAACACCCATTCCCGTTGCACCCGCTGAACATTATCACATGGGCGGCGTGTTGACGGATGCGGAAGGCCGCACGAGTCTTGCGGGGCTGTGGGCTGTCGGAGAAGTCGCATCAACCGGCGTTCATGGCGCTAATCGCCTAGCGTCAAATTCTCTTCTTGAAGCCGTAGTCTTTGGCGCGCGCGTCGCGAAGGCGTTGCCCGCAACCCTTGAGCCCGTCGCGCCGCCGATGACGCATGTCGATGATACGCATGCTCAGATCGACGAGGATCAGCTCGGCATCTTGCGCGAAACGATGACGGATCATGTTGGCGTCATACGCAACAAGATCGGCCTTGAAACCGCTTTATGGACTCTTGCCGATCTTGCCGCTCATGCTGAAACGGCACCTCTAAAATCCATGGCAGAAGCCGCGCTATTTATTGCGGTCGCCGCGCATCAAAGACAAGAAAGCCGCGGCGGTCATTATCGTGAAGATTTCTCAAAGAGCGATCCGAAACGCGCAACACGTTCGCATCTGACTTTTGCTGAGATGCAATCCTACACGCAATCGATCATTGGAGCTCATAGATGACAGCTCTCCCGCCACTTAATCCGCTTTTGATAGAAGAGATTATTGATCGCACACTCGCGGAAGACCTCGGTCGTGCAGGCGATATCACGACGCTCGCAACCATACCCGCATCGGCGCGCGCGCGTGCGGTGATTGCGGCGCGTGAATCCGGCGTTATTGCAGGCAGTGATCTCGCCATTGCCGCCTTCCGTCGTATGGATCAATCGATCCGCTTCGATACGCATCTTGTCGATGGCACCGCGATCAATGCCGGTGATGTCGCGCTGGCGATTGAGGGGCCGGCCCGCGCAATCCTTTCGGCTGAACGCACGGCGCTCAATTTCATGGGCCGTTTATCCGGCATCGCCTCTCTCACCGCGCGTTACGTCGAGGCCGTGAAACATACGAAAGCACGTATTGTCTGCACGCGTAAAACGACGCCTGGCCTTCGCGCTTTTGAAAAACATGCGGTGCGGTGTGGCGGCGGCTTTAATCATCGCTTTGGACTCGATGATGCGATCCTGATCAAGGACAATCATATTGCCGTTGCCGGCGGTGTCATAAGCGCTTTACGCGCGGCAAAATCATTTGCCGGTCATCTCGTCAAAATTGAAATCGAAGTCGATACACTTGATCAGCTTCAGGACGTGATCAAAGAAGGTGCTGATGTTGTCTTGCTCGACAATATGAAACCAGATCAGCTGAAAGAAGCCGTGCAGCGCGTCGCTGGTAAAATGCTTACCGAAGCCTCGGGCGGCATCAATCTCTCCACTGTTGCCGCGATTGCGGAGAGCGGCGTCGACATGATCTCGGTGGGCGCCCTCACCCATTCAGCGAAAGTGTTGGATCTCGGCCTCGATATCGCAATCGATTAAGCGCACGGATTTTGCGTTACGCTTGGCTTGCCACCTTCGCGCCAATCGCCGCTTGCGCAGCAGCGAGCCGTGCGATCGGCACGCGATAAGGCGAGCAAGACACATAATCAAGACCCGCGCCTTCGCAGAAATGGATCGACGCAGGATCGCCCCCATGCTCACCGCAAATGCCAAGCTTGATGGCGGGACGCGTCTTGCGTCCGCGTTCGGCCGCAAGCTTCACGAGTTCACCCACACCATCCTGATCAAGAGTCACGAACGGATCGGAAGGCAACAAACCGCCCGCCGTATAAGTGCCTAAGAAGGATGACGCGTCATCGCGGCTGATGCCGAGCGTTGTTTGCGTCAAATCATTCGTGCCGAACGAGAAGAATTCTGCCGATTGCGCTATCTCAGCAGCGCGCAGAGCGGCGCGCGGCAATTCAAT
>CANGSG010000206.1 GCA_947456435.1 Hyphomicrobiales bacterium | reverse complement strand
GCTCGTCGGTCGATGTCACAAGGAAACCCTTGTCACCGAGCTCGGCATTTACTTCCGTGAAAAATTTATCATTCGCGCCGATCGGCTTGCCGGTCGACGGATCAAGACTGCCGCGCGGAGCGGGTGCAATTTCAGGCATCAATCCCATTCGAGTGCACCCTTCTTCCATTCATAGATAAAACCGATGGTCAGCACGCCGAGGAATAGCATCATCGACCAGAAGCCGAAGAGACCCACTTCTTTGAAAGCCACAGCCCAAGGAAAGAGAAACGCCACTTCGAGATCGAAAATGATGAAGAGGATCGAGACGAGATAAAACCGCACATCAAATTTCATGCGCGCATCATCGAAAGCATCAAAGCCACATTCGTAAGCCGACAATTTTTCAGGATCAGGATTTTGGTAAGCGACAATGAAAGGCGCAACCAACAAGCCAAGACCAATGACAAGGCTCAAGCCGATAAAAACGACAAGCGGAAGGTAATCGACAAGAAGATGGTCGAGGGATTGTCCCATCAGGTAGCTCTCCTTAGCGAGCCGGCTTCCGATGCCCTTTTAAGGCCCTTGACCGACCCGATAGCCGACCGCCGTAACCTCGACCGCCGACCCTTATTTACCGGGAATCGTTACCGAACCCCGACTTTTTGCGGTGCAACGGATAGCCCAGCCGCTGGCATCGCGCAAGGTGACAGAAAGACCCACAAACTAACCGTTTGGTATGAAAAGGACGGGCTTCCTCTGGCTTTGCCAGTCTTACCCCCCAATTCACGGGTTCCCACGCAACCTCCTCAGAGACCTTAGCTTGTGGTTTTCTGGGTTTCAGGCCATATCCGCCGCGAACTATTAAGAAAACGGGGTGATGAAATGGGCAATTCAATTGATCTCGCTGGAAAATTTGCAGTCGTTACAGGCGGCGCACAAGGTATCGGTTTTGCCGTTGCGGAGAGGCTAACCCGTTCGGGCGCGAAAGTCGCGCTTTGGGATCGCGATGACGCCATGGCACGCGAATCATCCGCGCGGCTGCCCGGCTCAATTGTCGTTAAGGTCGAACAGTCCGATGCTGCCTCAGTCCAAGCTGCCGCAGAAGCCACTTTGAAAGCCTTCGGCCGCATTGATATTCTCGTCAATAATGCGGGGATTGCGGGCCCCAATATGCCGCTCGCCGATTACCCGCTCGATGCCTGGCACGACATCATCAATATCAACCTCAATGGCATTTTTTATTGCTGCAAATATGTTGTGCCTGCCATGAAGGCCCAGGGTTACGGCCGTATCGTCAATATCGCGTCAATCGCTGGTAAAGAAGGCAACCCAAATGCCTCGGCCTATTCCGCATCCAAGGCGGGCGTGATCGCCTTGACCAAATCTCTCGGCAAGGAATTGGCCGGACAGGATATTGCCGTGAATTGTGTCACGCCGGCAGCAGCAAAGACCGCCATTTTCGACCAGATGAAGCAGGAGCATATTGATTATATGCTCTCCCGCATTCCGCGCGGACGTTTTCTGATGGTGGATGAGGCCGCCAACATGATCACCTGGCTCGTCTCGGCCGAAAACTCATTCACAACCGGCGCGGTATTCGACCTCTCCGGCGGCCGCGCGACCTACTAAGCGAAAAATCATTAACCGCTTTTTCGCTTTATTGACGTAACGGAAACCGGACGGCAGTTTTTGACCGTCCGGAGTTCCCCATGACCAAATCCTCGCGCCTTGACGGCGCGCGCATTCTAATCACCGGCCATACCGGCTTCACCGGCAGCTGGATGGCACTGAAACTTGCCGCATTGGGCGCCGAAATTCACGGTTTTGCGCTTGCCCCCGATACAAAGCCGGCTTTGTTCGACCTCGCTGACATATGGTCGGCCCTCAAAAGCCACACACTGGGCGATCTTGCTGATTATTCTCTGCTGCTCGACACCGTCCAACGCGTCGCGCCCGATGCCATTCTTCATTTGGCAGCACAACCGCTTGTATTGACGGGCTATGCGCAGCCAATCCGAACCTTTCTGACAAATACACAGGGCACCGCGCATGTTTTGGAAGCCGCTCGTCTAACCCCGTCCGTTCGCGGGGTCGTCGCCATCACGACGGATAAAGTCTATATGCCTGATCCGAAGGCCCTTCCCTTTAGCGAAGCTTCACGTCTTGGCGGTAAGGACCACTACTCGGCCTCGAAAGCCGCTGCTGAACTCATAATCGAGGGCTACCGGCATAGTCTTTCCGTCTGGAACCGCCCGATGCGGATCGAAGTCGCGCGGGGCGGTAATATCTTTGGCGGTGGTGATTTCGCGCCGCATCGGATCATTCCTGATTTCTATCGCGCCGTTCAAAGCGGAACGGCGTTGAAACTCCGCAAACCAGAGGCCAAAAGGCCCTGGCAGCATGTGCTCGATCTTTGCGAAGCCTATCGGCTTCTCCTTGAGCGCGTACTTAATCCCGATGAAAAAGCGACAGGCGACAATTGGAATTTTGGCCCCGAGCCTCAAGCCTCAATCAAGGTTATCGACCTGATCAAAAGGCTCGAAGCCGTCTGGCAACCTGTACCGCTCGACATTGAGACGGGCCCGCCTGAAACCCTAAACCTCGCTCTTAATTCCCAAAAAGCCCGCAGCCAGTTGGGGTGGCAGCCACGGCTAACCCTCGATGAGGCGCTAAAACTGAGTGCTGAATGGTATCGCGCGGCACTTGAGCGACCCGATCAGCTTGCAACCCTCACCCGTCAGCAAATTGAGGCCTATGGAGCCTAAACCGCCCCAAAAATCATTCTCTCAATTTCGAGCGAATTTAAAAACATTCCGGTGACCACAGTCATTCAGACTTTACTCATTCATCTCTCCTATGAAACATCACATTATTCCGTTAGGTAAAGTAATTCGGAAATTATGAGGTAGGGATGATCCGGCAGGCCGTCATTTTAGCCGGGGGACGTGGCACCCGGCTCACGGAAGAGACGACATTGCGGCCCAAGCCGCTCGTCGAGGTCGGCGGCGCGCCGATCCTTTGGCACATTATGAAACTCTTTTATGCGCAAGGCGTGAAGGAGTTTATCATCTGCCTTGGGTATAAGGGCTATCTGATCAAGGAATATTTTGCGAATTACAGCCTTCATCGCTCGGATGTCACTTTTGATTTTTCGTCCGGTGAAATCCGCTACCACAAGAACCGCG
>CANGSG010000205.1 GCA_947456435.1 Hyphomicrobiales bacterium | reverse complement strand
TGGTCCGGCATTCCTTGAGTGCAAGATGATCCGCTTCTTCGGCCACTTTGAAGGCGATGCACAGACCTATCGCGCAAAGGGCGAGAATGAAGAAAATCGCGCCAATAAAGACTGCCTCAAAATCTTCCGTTCGAAAGTAACGAAAGCGGGTGTCATCTCTGATGCCGAATTGAACAAAATCGACAATGAAGTGCTCGCACGCATCGAAGCGTCGGTTGTTCAAGCGAAGAAGGATCCACTGCCGACAGCAAAGGATCTGCTGACAGACGTTTATGTCAGCTACTGAGATCTCGTTTTAAGCGAAGCTTTCAAAAGAAATTCGAAGGATTAAAATCATGGCACGTAATATTAGCATGAAAGACGCGATCAACGAGGCGCTTGATCTCGAGATGCGTCGCGACCCGACCGTTATCGTTATGGGTGAAGACATTGCCGGCGGCGCCGGTGGTCAAGGCGAAGAAGATGCTTGGGGCGGCGTTCTCGGCGTCACCAAAGGCTTGATCGGAAAATATGGCGCAAAGCGCGTCATGGATACGCCGCTCTCTGAGTCAGCCTATATCGGCGCGGCGGTGGGTGCGGCAGCGTGCGGTCTTCGCCCGGTTGCCGAATTGATGTTCCTTGACTTCATGGGCGTCTGCTTCGACCAGATCTTCAACCAAGCGGCGAAGTTCAAATATATGTTCGGTGGTAAGGCAGAAACACCTGTCGTTATTCGCGGCATGGTGGGCGGCGGTTTCCGTGCGGCGGCCCAACATTCGCAAATGTTGACACCCCTCTTCACGCATATTCCGGGCTTGAAGGTAGTTTGCCCCTCGAACGCCTATGATGCAAAGGGTCTTTTGATCCAGTCGATCCGTGACAATGATCCCGTGATCTTCTGCGAGCATAAAAATCTTTATGCAACCATGGCCGATGTGCCTGCCGAAGCCTATACGATCCCCTTCGGTGAAGCCGCAATCCCGCGTGAAGGCAAGAGCGCGACAATCGTCACTTATGGCCTCATGGTCCATAAGGCGCTTGAAGCTGCCGAAACACTCGCGAAAGAGAAGATCGACGTTGAAGTGATCGATTTGCGCACACTCTCGCCCATCGATATCGACACCGTTGTTGAATCTGTCGAAAAGACCGGCCGTCTTGTTGCCGTTGACGAAGCCAATCCGCGTTGCTCAATTGCAGCGGACGTGATTGCCTCAGTCACAGAACATGCGTTCAAGGCATTGAAAGCCGCTCCAAAGGCTGTCACGGCGCCGCACACACCCGTGCCCTTCACGCCAGCCCTTGAAGATCTCTACATCCCAAGCGCCGCACAAATCGCGGACGCTGTGCGCAAGCAGATGAAGTGAATAAAAATAATAAGAGCGAGTGCGCTTGCTCTTATGAATTTCGAAGTCGGGGCATCAGCCCCGGCTTCTTTCCCTCTCAAAAAAGACCAATAAGATTTAAGGAACGCGAACCATGTCAGACAGGATCAAGCAGGTCGTAATGCCCAAATGGGGCCTCTCGATGAAAGAGGGCAAGGTCACCAAATGGCTCGTCAAACTCGGCGATAAAGTCAGCGTCGGTGACGAACTGCTCGAAGTCGAAACCGAAAAGATCGCGAGCGCGGTTGAAGCGGGCGACGCCGGCATTGTGCGCCGTGTTCTCGGTGAAGTTGATACCGTCTATCCAGTGAAGACTTTGCTCGCCATTCTCGCCGACGCCGATGTGCCAGATAGCGAGATCGATGCGTTACTCTCGACTTATGTTCCCCCTGCAGCGGATGAAGGCGAAGAAGAAGTCAGCGCCTATGCAACAATCGAATTGCCGGTTGGTGAAATCCGTTACGCCAAATATGGCGACGGCGCGAAGACCTTGATCTTCATTCACGGCTTTGGCGGCGATCTCGATAATTGGCTCTTCAATACGTCTGGCCTTGCCGATCAATTCACAATCTATGCGCTTGATCTGCCTGGTCACGGCCGTTCGGTGAAAGCTTTCAAAGACGCTTCGCTCAAAGGCCTCGCCGATGTTGTTCTCTCCTTCATGGATGCGCTCAATATCGACAGCGCCAATCTCATTGGTCATTCGCTCGGCGGCGCTATTTCCATGAAGACGGCGATCACCGCCCCCAAGCGCATTTCGAGCGTTACGGTGTTTGGATCAGCGGGCCTCGGTGCAGACATTAACATGGACTACATCAACGGCTTTATTGGTTCGGAATCTCGCCGCGAGATTAAGCCTTTCCTTGAGCAGCTTTTCTTTGATTCATCCCTCGTCGGACGCCAGATGATTGATGATATCTTGAAGTATAAGCGGCTTGATGGCGTGCCTGATGCCTTGCGCACTCTGGCCGACACCGTTTTCAAAGGAGGCACGCAAGCGGAAAATCTTGCTGACGCGTTCAAGGCGACGGGCATTCCGCTTCTCGCCATCCACGGTAAGGATGATCACATCATCCCCGCCTCTCATACGGACGCGGTCAAGGGCTTCGCCAAAGTTGAGCTCTTTGTTGATACGGGTCACATGTCACAGATGGAAAAATCAAAAGAGGCAAATGCCCTCATCGCTGCTCACGCCAAGTGAGTTGCAGCACCCGATAAAGATAAAAACGCCGTCCTTTGGGGCGGCGTTTTTTATTGTAAGTGACTTCACGCAGTTTCCTTAAAGGCGTCGAGCCATACAAGGCCGTCGCGCGTGCCTTTCGCGGGGCGATATTCGAGACCTACAAAGCCCTGATAATTCAACTGATCAAGATATCGCAGCACACGAGCATCATCGAGTTCGCCGGACATCGGCTCGTTGCGCAAGGGAACAGATGCAATCTGTATGTGACCAATCATCGGCATCAGAGCTTCAAGGCTTTTCATCACATCGCCATGAAGAATTTGCCGATGATAAATATCATATTGCAATTTCAAATTTGGTAAGGCCAGATCCTTGATGAGCGCAGCCGCGAAATCAAAATTATTCAAAAAATAACCTGGCATGTCGCGGCCATTAATCGGCTCGATCACAATGTCGATTGTTTTTGCATTTGCTTTTTCGCAGGCATGAAGGAGCGCTGATCGATAGGTCTTGAGTGCGACCGGATCATGACGGTCTGAAAGTCCACTCATCACATGCAACCGCTTTACGCCTGTGGCGTCAGCATAAAGCAGCGCTTTGTCGATGGATTGCCGAAATTCATCTTCACGTCCCAAAAGCGAAGCAATACCCCGTTCGCCCTTCGCCCAATCCC
>CANGSG010000204.1 GCA_947456435.1 Hyphomicrobiales bacterium | reverse complement strand
TTTACCCGCACCGCCGCCTTGGCAGATGCCAATCGACGCGCCGCAATGCATCCAGTAATTTTTCGGCCCCGGAGCGGGACCCGAGAGATAAACACCATCAGGCGTATGCGTGATCGCGCCTGAAATCACACTCTTCACACCCGCTTCGCCAAAGAGCGGGAAGCGTTCGATGCAGCGCTCAAGATAAGGCATCAACCGTTCAAGTTCCGGCGCCACGAGTTCGCTTTCAAAATCCCATGCCGGTGGCTTGCCATCCCAACAGACATGCGCGGTGCCGGTTTCATAAGGCCCGATCAACACGCCATTGGTTTCTTCACGAAGATAAGCATGCGACCACGGATCACGCACGACAGGCAATTCCGGCACATGATCAATCAACGCCTGCAAAGGCTCGGTGATGAGATAGTGATGCAGCATGTTTGAAATCGGCACATTGTGGCCCGTCCATGAGCCCACCACATCGCAATAAGAGCCTGCGGAATTAACAACATGTTCGCAGATGATGTCACCCTTATCGGTGACCACTTTCCACTCGCCGGATGGCAAAAGCTGAATGTCCGTCACCATTGTACGGCGATAGATTTCAGCACCAAGTTTACGCGCGCCTGCGGCCATTGCATTGGTGATATCAGCCGGTGCGACATGGCCGTCGGTGACGGTGAGAAACGCGGCCTTCACGCCATCGAGATTGAGGAAGGGGTGAACTTTGCGGATTTCTTCCGGACCGATGATGTGCGCTTCATAGCCTGCAAGCTTTGAAACGCCATAGACTTGATTGAGCCAATGCACTTCTTCATCGGTGCAAGCAAGGCGAAGTCCACCGCACCCATGCCAACTCACGGCATGACCCGTGAGCTCTTCAAGTTTAGGATAAAGCTCGGTGCCATACATATGCACCTTGGTCATGTTGAGTGAGGAGTTGAAATGCGGGCATTGACCAGCCGCATGCCATGTTGAGCCGGAGGTCAACTCGCCCTTCTCGACGAGGACCACATCGCTCCAGCCCTCAAGGGCGAGATGATAGAGGAGACCAACACCCATCACGCCGCCACCGACGACCACCACCCGTGCATGAGATTTCATCAACCCTCTCCCCAAAATCTTGTTTCAACGATTTGACGAAAAGCTTAGCGCAGACGCAAGAGGCCAGTCATGCGGGACCGACAAAGATCATCCCTGATTCGTCCCTAAAATGGCCTCATAGGGCGGCGGAGTGCAAGATTTTCACGCTCTGCTGACGCTCACAGCTCCCATGGGGCTTAGAATCACTCCTCGAATGAATGACGCCGCGCCGAAAGACATGAACAAGAATCATGGGTTACCGCTCCCGATGCTGCTCGTACACCTCTTCTCGATGGTGTAACCGGCGGGCCACAAAGATCGTCTTTCACGCCTCAAATGGCTCGACAAAAATCTATGCATCGGTGACTCTGATTATGAATGCGAACCAGAATGCGAGGACAAACAATGCCAGAGATCAAGCGGACACGGGTCGGATTAATCGGGTGCGGTTTTTACGCCCAAAATCATCTTCATGCCTGGACGGACCTCAAAGCCGAAGGCGCTGATCTCGTCGCCGTCTGCGACATGGATTCACAAAAGGCACAAGCCGCCGCAAAAAAGTTCGGTGCCAAAGCCTATAGCGATGCGAAAGCGATGTTAGCAGCCGAGCAAATCGACCTTGTCGATATCACCACCCAGATGAGCAGCCACAAAGCGCTTGCGGCGCTCGCGGCTGAAAAAGGAATAGGCGCTATTGTTCAAAAACCTTTCGCTCCCTCTTGGAGTGATTGTATTGATATTGTTGAAACCGCGCATCGCCATGGCAGCTGGTTAGCCGTGCATGAAAATTTCCGCTTCGCGACGGGCATGCGGCGCGTCAAAGCGGTGATTGAGTCTGGCGCCATCGGTCAACCCAATTGGGCACGCCTCGGCTTTCGTACAGCTTATGATGTTTTCAAAGGCCAGCCCTATCTTGCCGAAGAGAAGCGGCTCGTTATTCTTGATGTTGGCATCCACGTGCTCGACCTTGCCCGTTATTTCTTAGGCGAAGTCAAACATCTCTCTTGCGAAACACAAAAACGTCTTCCGCATGTGAAAGGGGAAGATACGGCAACCATCATGATGAAACATGACAGTGGTGCCGTATCAATTGTTGAATCAACTTATTCTTCACGCAAGATTCCGGATGCCTTCCCCGAAACACTTTTGGAAATCGAAGGCACCGAAGGATCTATCGTCGTTGGCCGTGGCGATAAAATGCAAGTAACGACCCAAGGCATTTTCTTCGAGGAAGATATTGGTAGCCCTCTGTTGTCATGGACAAGCCGACCTTGGCACAATTCGCAAGAAGCGGTGCTTCATACCAATCGTCATATGTTGCAACGCTTTCGTGCGGGTAAAGCGGCGGACACATCCGGCGAAGATAATCTAAAAACCTACGCATTGGTTGAAGCTGCCTATGAAGCGGCTGCAAGCGGTCAATCCGTGAAACCACCACAATGGAGATCGAAAAGCTAATCGCCGTTTTAAGGTTCAACGGCCAAAGCCGATTGCGTCGCGATTCACAACAAGTGCGGGGTTGAGCTTGCCTGTGAAACAATCCAAGGCATTTTGAATGGATGTGACCGCCATGCGGATGGCCGATTCTGTTGTCAACGACGCTGTATGCGGTGTGAGAAGGACATCATCCCGAAAAAGCAGAGCGCTTGATGCGGAGAGTGGCTCTTCTTCAAAGACATCCAAGCCCGCGCCAAGAAGACGCTTGGCCTCGAGCGCCTCAACAAGCGCTTCTTCATCGATCAGGCCGCCACGCGCTGTATTCACGAGAATCGCGGTTGATTTCATAGCTGCTAATTCAGCTTGACCAATAAGGGGGCGATTACCTGTTTTGGGCGCATGCAGACTAACAAGATCCGCACGGCTCAACCCCTCATGCAAAGTTGAAACCGGCTCAGCCCCGCTTTCTTTGATTGCATCTGAAGAAAGCCCCGGATCATAAGCTAAAATCGTCATGCCGAAGCCACGCGCCATACCGAGAAGATGGCGACCGATCCGGCCAAGGCCGACAATCAATAAAGTCTTTTCAAAGACCTCGAGTGAATCGAAACGGTTTCTTTGATCCCAATCGCCATTGCGAACCGCGTGATCATAGA
Organism: Hyphomicrobiales bacterium; assembly: GCA_947456435.1. GTDB lineage: Bacteria > Pseudomonadota > Alphaproteobacteria > Rhizobiales > Beijerinckiaceae > CAIUPE01. The sequence goes on along the minus strand of CANGSG010000204.1, from coordinate 88 downwards.
TGCGGGCCTTCTTTGATAGAGATAACAGCATCATCATCGCGTGTTCGGCAACCGCGCGGGAATTGACATCGCCAACAATAGCCAGAGG
>CANGSG010000203.1 GCA_947456435.1 Hyphomicrobiales bacterium | reverse complement strand
TAGCGCTCTTCAAGCGTAAGTACTTTCGCGAGCTCAACAAGTTGGCGTTGCGCAAAAGAGAGCGACGATGTTTTGCTTTTCGTATCAATATCAAGTTTGACTTTTTTAAGCTGTTTGCGCGCCGCCTCTGCCATCGCTTTCCAGTCGATGAGACCAAAACGCTCGAATTGCGATTCATCGCCTAAAAAAATATTCTCCATCACCGAGAGATTCGGGATGAGAGATTGCTCCTGAAATACCATGCCGACGCCCGCTTCAAGTGCTTCGCTCGGACTGGCGTAAGACACTTGGCGTCCGTCTTTTGAAATCGTTCCGCTATCCGGCTGATAGGCGCCATAGATGACTTTCATCAGCGTCGATTTACCGGCACCATTTTCGCCGACAAGGCCAACGATTTCGCCGCGTTTCACTTCGAAGTCAACGGACTTCAAAGCGTGGACGCCGGGGAAGTGTTTTTCGATTTTGCGGAGCTCATACATTGTTGCGCTCCTATTTCACAAAGGCAACGGTGCGGCGATCGGTCGACAGGATCACAGCGATGATGACCATGATACCGAGCACACCATCCTGAATGAAATCGGGAATGCCGATGACAATCATGCCATTGTTGATAACCGCAACAATCAACACGCCAACCAAGGCATTCCATACCCCGCCGATACCACCCCATAATGCGACACCCCCCACAACAACGGAGGTGATCGAGATAAACATCAAATTGGATCCGGTAACCGACTCGGCCTGACCGAGCTTGGCCACCTGCAATAAAGCGGCGACTGAGAAATAAAATCCCGCGAGCGCAAAGGCCCAGACGCGTACACGCTTAACATTGACGCCGGAAGCATGGGCCAGATCTTCTCCGCCACCGACCGCATAAAAATTCCGGCCAATTTTTGTGTGCGAAAGAATGATGGAACCCAGAATGAGGAAGAACAGGGCGACATAGACCATCAACGGAAAGCCGAAGACACGCTCGGTCAATAGTGCGCGAAATATTTCATCATTAATTTTGACGATATTGCCCCCGGTCATAAGGATGGCGGCACCCGTACCGACAAAGCCCATGGCGAGTGAGCTCATAAAGGACGGAATGCGCAAATGCACATGGATTAATCCGTTGACTGCACCAACAATGGCGCCCAGCAAAAGAATGGCAGGAATAGCAAGAAAGCCGAGACCAGCAACCGTGCCGCCGAGCCATAGAAGCGCATAACAAAATATAACGGCGAGTGCGGAGACCGCGCCTTCCATTGAAAGATCAATCGACCCCATTAAAATGATGAAAGTGACGCCAATAGCGACCATCAATGCCGGCGATGCATTAGTGAAGAGACGCGCGAAATTGCGGACGGAAAGAAAATTCGGATTAATAATTGAAAAAAATGCGATCAACGCAAGAAGCACCAAAAGCGGCGCCCATTTCAGCAGATTTTCGCGCGTGAGAAATCTGTTCAACGGTTCAGTCCTCAAGCTTGAACATGCGAAGGCGTAGAGAGAAAAAACGGCAGCTCCGTTTTACGCAAACGAAGCTGCCGTTCGGAGGTGTTACTTATACTCGATCTGGCCGGCCGATAGACCCCAGCGATCGGACCAATCATATTTCGGCGTGGACTCGAGATATTTCTTCTTGAACGCGTCGGCATCGGCCTTCGTCACAAGAATCGATGGGCCATAGAATTCACGATGCGCCTTAGGCTCTTCAGACGGCTTAAATTTACCAAGCGCCGCTTGATGGGCGAGGCCCAGTGCGATGCCACCACCCCAATGCGGATTGGTGAATACAGTCGCAAGCAATTCACCCTTCATCACCATATCAACCGCTTCCGGATTGCCGTCGAACGCTGTGACAGGAAGAATGATGCCTTCTGCCTTCAGAGCCTGCAACACGCCATAGGCCATATTATCATTGGCGCAATGCACGCCCTTGATCTTGTTGCCGTATTTCGTGAGATAGTTCGACATCAAAGCAGCAGCCTTTGTCGTATCCCAATCGGCGGGCTGAGAATCAAGAAGCTGGACTTTTGGATTTTTCTTGATGGCATTCTTCAAGCCATTGAGACGTTCAATTGCCGGAATATTTGCAGGGATACCGCCGAGATGCACGATAGCGCCTTCACCGCCCATCGCCTTGATGAGAATATTGGCCGCTTCTTCCGACGGCTTTTCGCCCGACCATGAAATATGCGCGACATAATTATCGCCGATATCCCAGGGATGGAGATCGTCCGTTTTGTTCCAGATTGTTGAAATATAACCACCGGCTTTCTTCACGGCCTCGGCGACAGGACGCGCATTCGGGCTATCATTCGCATCGCAGGCAATTGCGCCTTTACCATTATTTTTCGCCAGGAAGGCCTTGATATCGGCAAGTGATTTTTCCGAAGACCCTTCATTGATAAGGCTCGTCATTGCATCTTTCTTGAGGCCGAGGCTTTCCGTATAGGCTTCACCACCCGATACAATCGCGTTCCAATAGGCGGACGCGCGGTCACGATAGCTCCAAGCCAAAGACCATCCACCGGCATCGGCCATGGCCGCTCCGCCGCCAAATGCGCTCGGCATGGCAACTGATGTCAGACCGGCCGCTGTCGCCAGCATAAAATTGCGGCGGCTGATCTTTTCTCGCTCAATGTAATCCTTAATGAAAGTCGACATGAAATCCTCCTAATTTGTTTCTTTCGCGCCACCATTCCTGTGGCTGCACCCCAAATTGGCACCCCCTAGGCGGCGGCTTTTTTGCAATCCAACCCGATGCCTTTATGCACTAACTAGTTACTTCACATATAAAATTGAAGTCAAGCCGCTTTTTGGGACTTGGGGTTGGGCTTTACCCTTTTGACGTGCACAATCTCCTGCGTGTAAGAGAAGGGGCGTCCAGATGTCGGATTGTTAGGATCGAATAATGAAAGTTGCGCGCGATACATCAATTGCGAAAGTGGAAACCGGACGCAAAAAGCGCGTTCGCGACGCCGACGCGACGATGGCGCGTATCCTCGAAGCCGCAAAAAAGGAATTTGCAAAAAAGGGATTGGGCGGCGCGCGCGTGGATGCGATTGCGGAAAAAGCACACGCAAACAAGCGGATGATCTATCATTATTTCGGTTCGAAAGATGAACTTTTTCAAAAAGTTATCGAGAGCGCCTATATCGATATTCGCTCTGCTGAACAAAAACTCAATCTTGACCATCTTGATCCCAAAGAAGCGCTCGAGAAGCTGATTCTCTTCACATGGGACTATTATTTGAAAAACCCCGAATTCATTACCTTAGTGAATAGTGAAAATCT
>CANGSG010000202.1 GCA_947456435.1 Hyphomicrobiales bacterium | reverse complement strand
GTCGGTTTCAAACGAAACTCGGACAAGCAACACAACACTGAGCGGGAACAAAAAACATGGCGGATGGGGTGAGATTCGAACTCACGGTGAGCTTGCACCCACGGCGGTTTTCAAGACCGCTGCCTTAAACCACTCGGCCACCCATCCTTGATGAGGCGCTTATAGGCCTAAACCTTTGCGTTCGACAACTCTCTCCGTACCTCTTCCGGCGCTCTTTTTTTGCCGAATCACGAGCTGCCTGAAATTGCGTCATCGAGCCGATTTTGGCAGAAAGCGTCGATAAATTCTTGTGATTTGAGGTTAATTTAACGTAAATCCAGTGGCAAATTTTACACCTCAAGCTGCTGATTTAAATCAATAATTAGTCTTTTTCGTGTGTCTGTTCTTGCAAGGACAAGCGTCGGACAGTATTATCCTTTCACTGTTCGACGCGTGTTTACGGTCCATCCCACCAAGGCGTGAGGCGCCTTTACTTGAGTTTCCTAGCGAGTGTTCCGATCTCAGTACGGTTCCCTTAGCCCGGTCTTGGTGAATTGAAAGAACAAACTTTTGAATTCTAAACATCTCCCCCCGCTTTCGTCCGCTTCTCAACATGCTCAGGCGCCTCGTGGTTTGGCGCGGGGTCTAGGGGGTGGGGCGGTTGTTGCGGCGCTCGCGTTTGGTCTTGTCTCGTGCGGTCCATCCAAAATGGCACAGATCGACCCTAAATATGGCGTGAGCCCCAGCCCTCGTATGGTGGCTGATGGTGAGGATGTTCCCAAAGGCGGCGGCTATGCAAAAGTGGGCAAGCCTTATGTGATTGCCGGCCAGACTTATGTGCCTTCCGTGCCGAAAACCTATTCGGCCGTGGGCACCGCCTCTTGGTATGGCGCTGATTTCCACGGCCGCAAAACGGCTAATGGCGAATTGTTCGACACAGAATCCATTACCGCCGCGCATCGCACACTCCCCATGCCGAGCTATATCCGCGTAACGAATATGGTGAATGGCCGCTCGATCATCGCGCGCGTGAATGATCGTGGACCATTTCATTCGAGCCGTTTGATCGATGTGTCTGAGCCGGTTGCGCAAGCTTTGGCCTTCCGCACTATGGGCACGGCCAAGGTTAAGGTCGATTATCTCGGTATCGCGCCGATTGATGGCAGCGATGACCGCAAATTGCTTGCGAGCCTGCGCACAGACGGCAAGCCCGCGATGTTGATTGGTGATGCCCGTGCGCCTGTGCAGGTGGCGTCAGCCGATGGTTCATCCGTCGAGGCGGAATTGGCATCGTCCGAACCCGTTATGCCTGAACTCATCGCATCCAATAATGTGGAAAGCTTCATTGATGGGGAAATCCCGTTTCCGGTTCCCCGGCCCCAGGCGGTCCGTACGGTTAGCTTAATCGCTCCAAAGGCGGTTCTTGCCGCGCCGAATGCGCAGCCGGATGACGTGGTTCAAACGGCGAGCATCCCGCCTTTGCCGGTGCCGCGTCCGGATGGCACCTTCTATCTGCCGACCAGTTCATTCTCGGCCAATACGTCAGCCTTTAACGGGCTTAAGGCGCAAAAGACCTTCCAGCTGCGCTAGCCTATTGCGCTGCGGCGCGTCGTCAGCGAAAGAACATCCGTGTTGACTCGACCCTGCCGATTGTCGGCGGGGTCAAGTTGGTTTTTTGGAAAGCGGAATGACGACGCTTGGCACCAGAGCTCCTTTTATCACCTTTGAGGGTGGCGAGGGAGCAGGGAAGACCACCCAGATCCGGCGGCTGAAAGCGCGGCTCGAGGGCCTTGCGCTCGCATGTCATCTAACGCGCGAGCCGGGCGGTACACCGGGCGCAGAACTTATTCGCGAATTGATCCTTGATGGCCAAAGGCCGCCACTGGATGCGCTGACAGAAACGCTTCTGTTTTATGCCGCGCGCGCCAATCACCTCGTTGATGGTATTCGGCCTGCGCTGTTACGCGGCGAATGGGTGTTGTGTGATCGCTTCTCGGATTCAACGCGCGTCTATCAAGGCGTCTTGGGGGCTGTGCCGCGGGACACGCTTGAACTGCTCGAAGCGCTTGTGGTTGCGGAGACGAAGCCGGACCTCACCATCATTCTCGATATTCCGACGGATATCGGCATAGAGCGTGCTACAGCGCGGCGTGGTGCCCACCATGCGGATCGTTTTGAATCCGAAACGCATGAATTTCACGAAAAGCTCCGCCAGGGTTTTCTTGAGCTAGCGCGTGAACATCCGCAACGGATCAGTGTTGTGTCCGCGCTCGGCGATGAAGCTTCTGTTGAATTTGAAATCTGGAAGAGGGTTTGTGAGCGTTTTTCTCTACCACGGGAGAAAGACGTATGAGCAAGAAACCTATCATTACCCCCAAACTTGAAGCACAAACGTTTGATTTCATCGGTCATGACGCTGTTGAGAAAACATTTCTTGATGCCTATCGCTCGGGCCGTATGCCGCATGCTTGGATTTTGGCGGGGCTCGAAGGCGTGGGCAAAGCCGGTTTCGCATTAAGGGCCGCGCGGTTTCTTCTCGCGCATCCCGATGCGTCTCACCCTGATGTGATCGCCGCCGAAAATTTAGATGTTTCCCCTGACAATCCTGCTGCGCGTCGCATCGCTGCGCGGGCACATACGGATTTGTTCTTTCTTGAATCGGAAATCGATGGGGAGAAAAAAACAAAGTCAGGAACAATTCCGGTTGACGATGTGCGCAAGATGCTCGGTTTTTTTGGGTCAACCGCAGGCGAGGGAGGCTGGAAGATTGCTATTATCGATCCACTTGATGATTTGAAATCAAGCGCTGCCAATGCCCTTTTAAAAATGCTTGAAGAACCGCCACCGCGTTCGCTCTTCTTGATGATCTCGCATAATCCGGGTCGGCTTCTGCCTACCATTCGTTCGCGCTGCCATATGGTGCGGTTTAAACCTTTGTCGGAAAGTGAAATCGTAAAGGCGCTCGTATCGCAATCCCCCGGAAATGATCAAAAGCTTCTTCAGGATGCTGCACGGCGGGGTGTTGGTTCTGTGAAGCGGGCGATGAATTATCTCGATGGAGAGCGCATGGCGATGGTGCGCGACATTGAAGCAACACTTGAACGCCTTCCAGATCTTGATCGGAAACATCTTTTGGCTATGGCCGATCATTTTGCAAAGAAGGATGGTGCAGAAAGTTTCTCACTCTTTATCGAAACGGTTGACGAATGGATCGCACAGATGTGTCGTGAGGATGCCAAGAGGGGACACCATGCCCTCCGTGCGTTAGCGGAGCTTTGGGAAAAATTTACGCTCAACGCCCGTATGAC
>CANGSG010000201.1 GCA_947456435.1 Hyphomicrobiales bacterium | reverse complement strand
ATTTCGCCGCGCGCGAAAGCCAAATAGCCTTCAAGCATCCGCGTCATTTCTTCGACATCTTTTTTAAGCGCGTCGAGTTCAGGCGTCTCCTCCATCATCTCCAGTGATAAACGGAAGCGCGTGAGAATAGTGCGCAGGTCATGACTGACGCCATTGAGCATTGCGGTGCGTTGTTCAATCGCGCGTTCGATGCGGCGGCGCATCTCAAGAAAGGCCACACCCGCTTGCCGCACTTCACGCGCACCATGCGGACGATATTCCACCTCGCGCCCCTTGCCAAAACTCTCGGCCGCTTGCGCGAGATGGAGCACGGGGCGAATTTGGTTGCGCAAGAAGATGATCGCCACAACGAGTAGAATGAGCGATGAGCCGACCATCCAGAGAATGAAAATATGCGAGTTCGACGCATAGGCTTGTGAGCGATGCGCCATGACGCGCAAGATCGACCAGCCAAGCTGCACACGAATCTCAACGAGATCCGATGACCCAACCGTGTCAATCCAGAAAGGCTTTTTGATGAAGGCGCCAATCTCGTCGGACAAGGCGGAATCAAGAATAGAAAAAAATGGACGCGGACCGGGGGTCGGCAATTTTCCCGCCGGCATCACTTCCATATCAAGGCCCATCCGATTGCTGGCGATTTTGATCGTGGCCTCAAGCGCGTTCGGCGAGCGATCACGTTCCATCACGTCAATCACCGCCGAGATGTCATGAACAACGGAAGCGGAGAGGCGTTGCGTCACCATCTGCCAATGCCGCTCCATAAATACATAGGCGACAACGGATTGCAGCAAAACAACCGGCGCAATGATGATGATGAGCGCGCGGGCAAAGAGACCTTTCGGCATTTGCGCGGCAAGAAAGCGTGCAAAGCGCCGCCATCCATTGATCAGCGGATTGGTTGAAGGGACATCGCGTTTCGCTGCCATCACATCAATCCACCAAAAGCCGATAACCGAGTCCGCGCACCGTTTGCAGATGCACGGGGTTTGACGAATCATCCTCGATTTTGCGCCGCAAGCGGTTGATCTGCACATCGACCGTGCGGTCGCTCACAATATCATCACCCGCAATCGCTTCGCGCGGAATTGTCTCGCCCGGCTTTTGCGCTAAAATTGCCAAGAGCTCGCGCTCGCGATCAGTCAAGCGAATGATCTCGTCACCGCGCCGCAATTCGCGACGATCAATGCGGAAAGAGAATTCACCAAAGCGGATGACTTCGCGCGGCTCTTGTGTGATAGGGGCCTGCACCGTCTGTTTGCGGATCATGTTGTTGATGCGCAGCAGGAGTTCACGCGGCTCGAAGGGCTTTGGCAAATAATCATCCGCGCCGATCTCGAGCCCGGTGATCCGGTCATCCACTTCAGTCCGTGCGGTCAACATCAAAATCGGCACCGATGAGCTCTTGCGCAGATCACGGGCGAAATCAAATCCGTTTTCACCGGGCATCATCACATCAAGAATGAGCGCATCAAAAATGAAGAGCCCCATCCGCGCACGCGCTTCCGTCGTGTCTTTCGCAACTGTCACCCGAAAGCCGTGATCCAACAAGAACCGCCCCAGCAAATCACGCAAACGCCTGTCATCATCGACAACCAGAATATGCGCTGCATCCGGAAGCAGCGGCGTGCGAGGCTTGGCCGCGTTCACTTTTGCGGTCCTTTCGAAGCGATCATGCGCTGAACAGCAGAGCGCTGATCCGGTTCAATCATCGCACTTAAAAAGCGGCGCGCGGCCAACGCATCTGTGGCCCCGCATTCTGAAATCGCGCGCGCAATACGTTGTGTTTGCAAGGAGGCGAGATCGCGCGCGAGTCTTTGACCCGATGGCGTTAAATGAAGATGACGCTGGCGGCGGTCCTCAACCCCCAGACGGCTCTCGATATAGTCTTGCGTGATCAATTCCTTCAGCACGCGGTTGAGGCTCTGCTTTGTGATTTTCAGAATATCGAGCAATTCGGCGATTGTTAGACCCGGATTGCGATCAACGAAATGAATAACACGATGATGCGCGCGACCGAAATTGAAGGTTTCGAGCAACCGGTCGGGATCGCCCACGAAATCGCGATAGGCGAAAAACAAAAGCTCGATCAATTCATATAGAGGTTCGGTTTCCCCCGCTTCGGGGATCAAGGCAGCGGGTAAGGTTCCGTCCTGTCTCACGCGTGCGATCCTATCCCCAGAGGGCGCCCGACCGGCGATCCCCTGAAATTACGTCAGCCTTGTTGACATATTTCAGGCGCATTGCTACCCGTCAAGCCAGAACGCTGCACCGAAGATCGGGGATCGGCAAGGTTTTCCGAACAGCCGGCGCAGCGACCGGGCGGCTAAAAGACCGCCAAAAAACACAAATGGAGCGCCCTATGTCCGTGATCCCTTTCGACCTTCGTGACGGTTATATCTGGCTCGATGGCAAACTCGTCGAATGGAAAGAGGCAAAGCTTCATGTTTTGAGCCATGGTCTTCATTATGGCTCTTCAGTGTTTGAAGGCGAGCGCGCCTATAACGGCAAGATTTTCAAAACCACTGAACATTCGGAACGCTTTCTGCGCTCGGCGAATATTCTCGATTTCGAGATTCCTTATACGGTCGCGCAATTGAACGAAGCAAAAGATCTTGTCGTTGCCAAGAATGGTTTCAAGAATTGCTATGTGCGCCCTGTAGCGTGGCGCGGCAGCGAGATGATGGCGGTTGCTGCTCAACACGCAACGATCCATGTCGCGATTGCGACTTGGGATTGGCCGTCTATGTTTGACATGGCGCAGAAGATGAAAGGCATCCGTCTCGATATTGCCGATTATCGCCGCCCTGATCCGCAAACTGCGCCGTGTGATTCTAAGGCTGCCGGTCTTTATATGATCTGCACGATTTCAAAACATCGTGCCGAGCGTAAAGGCTATGCCGATGCCATGATGCTCGACTGGCAAGGCCGTGTCGCCGAATGCACAGGTGCAAATATCTTTTTCACGCAAGGCGGCAAGATTCACACACCGATTGCGGATTGTTTCTTGAACGGCATCACACGCCGGACGGTGATTGATCTGGCAAAGGCACGCCAGATTGAAGTGGTCGAACGGCGCATCATGCCGGACGAACTCGCAAGCTTCGAGGAGTGCTTCATCTGCGGCACGGGTGCGGAAGTGACGCCGGTGTCCGAGATTGGCCCTTACTCCTTCACACCCGCGGCGATCTCGCGCGCGATGCTTGACGACTATACTGCCGCCGTTAACGCGTGATGTTGTGACGTCTCTGGTTGCGTCGAACGCCCTTTTACTGGGATAAGACCGGCCATGGCGTGGAATCAGTCAAGCTCGACCGAACGACGCGGCTATCATCACGGCAATCT
>CANGSG010000200.1 GCA_947456435.1 Hyphomicrobiales bacterium | reverse complement strand
GGCGCCTACAACCACAAAATCGGTAATCAGAGCGACCGCCTCGGGATGGTTGAGTTTCACACCCCGCGCCAAACGACCACGCGCCACCATTGCGGCGAGTGAAACGAGTAATTTATCTTTTTCACGCGGCGATAGAATCATCGCGCCCTCTCCTTTATGTGAAAACTCAGCATTGCCATACGCGTGGCAACGCGGTGTTACGAAATCGAGACAAAAATTGCGTGGCGGAACGGCGCAACGCTACAGGATCACGCGCCACAAACCGCACGATCATCATGCCGTTCCAGGCGCTCGCCGCGCACTCACACGGGGCCTCATGCAAGGCCTGCCGTGCTTCTTCAAGACGGGCTTCAGCATCAGGCGCTATAAAGAGACACGTGCCGACGGCGCGCGCGCCCTTGCCCACCGCTTTACGATCAAGGTGAGCGGCTATATTGTTTTCGATCAAGACATCATCGGCAAAAATCAGACGTCCTTCACGGCGTACCCGCCAGCGATCCCGAAAGAGGCCTTCGGTGATTGTCTCACCCATCGCAACGCGGCCAAAAATAGTTGATTCAAAAAGTGTGAGTGATGCCTCGGCTTTCATATCAACCGTGAACCGCCGCGAGAGCCGCGCGCCCGAAAATAAAATCATCTCTTGTGGTAGCCACGTGACCTGAGCGCGCGCCTCAATGTTCAGAGCGATATCGATTTCAGACCCCTGCCCATCAGCGCGATAGATTTTTTCAGCTGACTGCGTGGTGATGACCGCTTTGGTCTCACCTTCAAAGTGAAGGTCAACAGCGAGACGATCTCCGCCCGCCATGCCCCCGCCCGTATTCACAAGCACCGCTTCGCACACATCGCCGCGCGGGAACTTCAACCGATAACCGCCGCTTTCATACAGCGTGGATAAAGCCGTGCCACGCGCTGATGAAATGAACCCCGCCCGCACCTGCCCCTCGGCACGGATCATCCGGGGCATCGGCGCGGGACGCGGCAGCGCTTCAGGAAAGGGGATCGGCTGGGCCGTCATCTCAAGCCATCGTGTATTTTGAAAACCCCACTTTGATAGGGGCGCGCGCGCAGAGCGGAAAGCGGAAAAATTAGGCATGAGCGTAGGCGGGGCCAAATCACCCCCGCTCCTCACAAGTAATCGTGCTTCTGCGGCCCTGTCAGGACAGGTTTTCTTGGGATTCACTGGTTGCCGGTGGCCCGAGTGCCTATATCTCCGAGTGCCTATATCTCTTGGAGAAAGGTTACGCCGCCAATGACCGAAATACCCGCCCTCTCCCTCGCCATTGACGGCATGACCTGCGCCGCCTGCGTATCGCGCGTGGAAAAGGTGCTGCTCGGGGTGCCGGGCGTCACGAGCGCCGCCGTCAATCTCGCAACGAAAAGCGCACGGGTTGAAGGCGCGGCCCAAGCGGAGAGCCTCATCGAAGCGGTGGATGACATTGGCTATGGCGCGAGCCTTATTGTTGAGGCCAACCGGTCCGCAGAGGCCGAGCGTGCCAAACATCGCGCCGAAAAGGCCAAGCGCGCCGCTGCGCTCGCTTTCCTATTTTCGATTCCCTTTTTTGCGGGCATGGCGGGCATGGTTATCGGCTCTGATTGGATGCCCACGCCTCTCATTCAATTCGGCCTTGCTTCTCTCGTGCAATTTGGGCTCGGTTATCGCTTCTACCGCTCGGCTTGGAAAGCGATCAAAAGCGGATCCGCAACAATGGATTTGCTCGTCGCGCTCGGCACATCAGCGGCCTATGGGTTGAGCCTTTATCTCTGGCTCTTTCCCGCACATGAAGGACATGTTGCGCATCTTTATTTCGAATCTTCAAGCGTCGTCATCGCCTTCGTGTTGATGGGCAAATGGTTAGAGGAACGCGCGACATCTGAAACCGCTTCAGCCGTCAAATCGCTTGGTGCCTTGCGCCCAACAACCGCGCGACGCCTGATCGATAATCGCGAAGAGATGGTGGATATCGAAACACTGCGCGTGGGTGATCATGTTCTCGTTCGTGCCGGTGAAACGATTCCTGTTGATGGACGCATTGTCAAAGGCGCAGCAAGCCTCGATGAATCGATGGTAACGGGCGAAAGCCTACCTGTGCGCAAAAGCGAAGGGGCACCTGTGATTGGCGGGACCGTCAATCTTGATGGACTGGTTGAAATTGAAACGACGGCGATTGGTGGCGAAACCTTGCTCGCGCGCATCATTCGTCTTGTGACTTCTGCCCAAAGCTCAAAAGCGCCTGTACAGGCGTTGGTTGATCGGATCAGCGCGATTTTTGTGCCGGTTGTTTTGGTGATCGCTTGTATTACCGGTATCGGATGGATGATTGCCGGCGCATCCCTTGAAGCTGCGTTGATCAATGCTGTTTCTGTTCTCGTAATCGCATGCCCCTGTGCTTTAGGCCTCGCCACACCCACCGCTATTCTTGCGGCGACGGGTATCGCGGCGCGTCACGGTATTTTGATCAAAGATGCAGCTTCGCTTGAGCGCGCGGCGTCCGTCACGCATCTCGTGTTTGATAAAACGGGCACGCTGACAGAGGGAAAACCCGTTCTCACCGCAATAGAAGGCGAACAGCTGAATGAGCTTCTTGCAAAAGCTGCCACGCTTGAAGCCGGAAGCACGCATCCACTGGCTGAAGCAATCCGAAAAGAAGCAGAAAGCCGGGAACTGACAATCGAAAAAGCGGAGGACTTCAAGCTTTCTGATGGTGCGATAAGCGCAACGATTGACGGCACGCAATGGATTTTTGGCAATACCGCGGCCCTTCAACGCATCAGCCTCAATACAAAAGACTTTGACGCGCGCATCGATAAACTCACGGCGGAGGGTCATGGGTTAAGTCTTGTCGGCAACGTCACGACAAAAACAATTCTCGGCCTTATCGCTTTTGCCGATCCCGCGCGCGTAACGTCAAAAGCTGCGATTGATAGAAGTCATGCGCTCGGTCTTCAAACAACATTGCTCACCGGCGATTCAAAGGGCGCCGCGCAACGCATCGGCCATGAACTTGGCATCACATCAATCTTTGCCAATATTCGGCCCGACGGCAAAGCGGCGGCGATTGTCTCTTTGAAAAAAGCCGGCGCAATCGTCGCAATGGTCGGCGATGGCATAAATGACGCGCCCGCTCTTGCAAGCGCCGATGTCGGCATCGCGATGGGATCAGGCACCGATATTGCCATTGAAAGCGCAGGCATTGCCCTGATGAGGCCTGATCCGCGATTGGCCCCCGCAGCCATAACGCTTGCGCGGCGCGCAGAACGCACCATCCGTCTCGGGCTCTTCTGGGCCTTCGCCTATAATGTTGTGGGCATTCCGCTCGCGGCTTTCGGACTCCTCTCGCCCGTGGTTGCAGGCGGTGCGATGGCCCTCTCCAG
>CANGSG010000199.1 GCA_947456435.1 Hyphomicrobiales bacterium | reverse complement strand
TGGGTGATAATCGCGACAATTCGCTCGACTCGCGTGACATGTCCTCGCAAGGCGTCGGTTATGTTCCTTATGAAAATTTTGTCGGTCGTGCCGAAGTGATTTTCTTCTCGGTGGAAGACGATTCAGCGGCATGGAAAATTTGGGAATGGCCTTGGACGGTTCGTTGGTCGCGCATTTTCAGCCGGATCGGATAAACGCGTGGCGTCGAAGCGCATGAGTGCTGATCTTGCCGATCTCGAAAAGCAGATCGGTTATAGTTTCAAGACACGCGCCCTTCTCGAGCAGTCTTTGACGCATATCAGCGCGATCAAAGCCCCCGTGAAAGCGGACGCCTATTATGAACGTCTGGAATTTCTAGGTGACCGCGTTTTAGGGTTGGTGATTGCTGAAATGCTCTATCGCACTTTTCCCGGTGAGGCAGAAGGGGTGTTGTCTCGGCGCTTAGCGACATTGGTACGAAAAGAAAGTTGCGCGCAGGTCGCGGACGCTTGGGGCGTAAGTCCTTTCATCCGCTTAGGGCCTGGCGAAATGCAATCAGGGCTACGTAAAAAGGGCGTGCTTCTCGGCGATATTTGCGAAGCGTTGATTGCTGCGATTTATCTTGATGGCGGCTATGATGCCGCGCGTTCTGTTGTCGAGCGTGGCTTTGGCGCCAAGCTTCATGAAAGCGATGCCGGCAAGCGTGACGCGAAATCAAGCTTACAGGAGTGGGCTTTGGGGCGCGGCTTGCCCGTGCCTCTCTATCGCGAAGTGAAACGGAGTGGCCCTGATCATGCACCGCTTTTCGTGATTGCGGCTGATGTGCAGGGTTTTTCACCTTGTGAGGCGGAAGGCCCATCAAAGCGTTTGGCTGAACACGCAGCCGCTGAAGCGTTTATGACGCGTGAAGGGGTGGAGAGACCATAATGACGGACCAAGCCACAACCCAATGCGGCTATGTCGCTTTGATCGGTGTCCCCAATGCCGGTAAGTCGACTCTTGTGAATGCGCTGGTTGGCGCAAAAGTTTCGATTGTTTCTCGCAAGGTGCAAACGACCCGCGCGCTTGTGCGGGGTATTGCGATGGTTGATCAGACACAAATCATCTTTGTCGATACGCCGGGAATCTTCTCGCCGAAAAGACGCCTTGAACGCGCGATGGTGACATCCGCTTGGGGTGGGGCAGGTGAAGCCGATGCGGTGGGCCTTGTGATTGATGCGCGTAAAGGCATCGATGCCGATGTCGAAACCTTGCTTCAATCGCTTTCTGAATGGAAAAAGCCTATCCATCTGATTTTGAATAAGGTTGATCTTGTCGACCCGCCGCATCTTTTGAAACTGGCAGAAATGCTCAATCAGCGGATTGCATTCAAAGAAACTTTCATGGTGTCAGCCACAACCGAAAGTGGCGTTGATCGGGTGCGAAAACATTTTGCGTCTCTGATGCCGGCGAGCCCGTGGCTTTACCCAGAAGATCAGGTCTCGGATGCGCCGATGCGGATGCTTGCCGCGGAAATCACGCGCGAAAAAATGTTCGAGCGCCTTCATGATGAACTGCCTTATCGCTCGACCGTTGAGACCGATCAGTGGCAAACGCGTAAAGATGGGTCGGTGCGCATCGAGCAGACGATCTTTGTTGAACGCGAGAGCCAACGTATGATTGTGCTCGGCAAAGCCGGGCAAACGATCAAAGCGATTGGGGCCGCCTCGCGCAAAGACATTGCAGAAGAAATCGAGACGCCGGTGCATCTCTTCTTGCATGTTAAAGTGCGCGAGAACTGGTCGGATGATCCCGCGCGTTATCGTGAAATGGGTCTTGATTTCCCGAGAGAGTAAACGGCAAGGGCGGTCATCAAAACAATGGAATGGCAGGACGATGCCATCGTAATCGGTGTGAGGCGCTTAGGCGAGATGGATGTCATTCTCGAAGCGATGACACGTGCGCATGGTCGTCATTTGGGCGTTGTGCGCGGCGGCCGTTCGCGTCGTCTGCAACCGGCTTTGCAAGCGGGCAATGCCGTGTCTGTCGCTTGGCGCGCGCGGCTTGATGAGCAGCTCGGACATTTTGCCGTTGAACCCGTGCGTATGCGCGCGGCCGCGTTTATGGGGCAAAGGCGCACGCTTTATGCGTTGACGACCATTGCGTCGCTTGTGCGGCTTTTGCCTGAACGGGATCCGCACACGTCTCTCTATGACGCGCTTGAAATCATTTTGAACACCATGGATCAGGATGATCTGGCAGCGCCGTTGCTTGTTCGCTTCGAAGTCGCGTTGCTCGCTGAATTGGGGTTCGGCCTTGATCTGTCTGAGTGTGCGGCAACGGGTGCGAAAGATAATCTCGTCTTTGTGTCGCCGAAATCAGGACGTGCGGTTTGCGAGCAAGCGGGGGAGCCTTATCGCGAGCGTCTTTTTCGGCTTCCTGCCTTTTTGCTCGATGAGGCGAATGCCGGACTTCCCGCGATGAGCGAGATTGCCGATGGGCTGGCTTTGACGGGCTATTTCCTCGAGCGCCATCTCTTTGGCGCACGCAATCTGCCCCTTCCGGAAGCACGAGAAGCTCTTTCGGCGCTCTATCGACAGGGAAACGGAGCCTAAGAGGCCTGCAACCCAGCCTCTGGCTTGCCGCGAATCGGTTCTAAGGGCATCCGGACACCAGTAAAAATCGGGGTTTTAGGTCCATGGGTAAGCGCGTCGTTCCGCCGGATGACAAGGGCATTGAAGAGATTTCGCTGAAAGATGCGCTCGAAGAGCGTTATCTCGCTTACGCCTTGTCAACGATCATGCATCGCGCGCTTCCTGATGCGCGCGATGGTTTGAAGCCCGTTCATCGTCGCCTTCTTTATGCGATGCGTTTGTTGCGTTTGGACCCTGGTCAAGCTTTCAAGAAATGCGCGCGTGTCGTCGGTGACGTGATTGGTAAATATCACCCGCATGGCGACCAGTCGGTTTATGACGCGCTTGTTCGTCTCGCGCAGGATTTTGCTGTTCGTTATCCGCTTGTCGATGGCCAAGGCAATTTCGGCAACATCGACGGCGATAATCCCGCCGCAATGCGTTACACAGAAGCGCGCTTGACGGAAGTCGCGCGCCTTCTTCTCGAAGGGCTTGATGAGAACGCTGTTGATTTTCGTGAGACCTATGATGGTTCGGAAGAAGAACCTTTGGTCTTGCCGGCAGCGTTTCCCAATCTTCTTGCGAATGGTTCGCAAGGCATTGCGGTCGGTATGGCGACATCCATTCCGCCGCATAATGCGGCTGAGCTTTGCGATGCCGCGCTGTATTTGATTGCGCATCCGAAAGCGACGACCGATCAGATTTTGACATTTGTTCCGGGCCCCGATTTTCCAACCGGCGGCATGATCGTTGAATCGCGCGAGTCGATTGCCGAGACCTATCGCACAGGAC
>CANGSG010000198.1 GCA_947456435.1 Hyphomicrobiales bacterium | reverse complement strand
GCCATCGCGCGCCGCTCGGTCGCTGAGATCTCGGCCGAAATTTCAGCAAGCTGGGGAATATATTTTTCAGACAACCCATCATCACCTAATGCAATCGCACGGATCAGAGCGCGATGCACGATAAGATCAGCATAGCGGCGAATGGGCGATGTGAAATGCGCGTAGCGTCTTAAATTCAAACCGAAATGGCCGATGGATTGCGGTGAATATTCGGCTTGCGCCTGACTGCGCAACACAATTTCATTGATGAAAATCTGATGCTCGGTATCGCGGAATTTCTCCAAGATGCGATTGAACTGCATCGGCGTGAGCCGTTCGCCCTTTGGCAAATCGGTGCCGAGATCAGCGAGCACGGCGCGCAATGTCTCGCGCTTCTCCGCACTTGGCTCATCATGGACGCGATAGATCAACGGCACATGCGCGCGTTCGAGATATTCGGCAGCAGCGACATTCGCCAAAATCATAAAGTCTTCGATCAAGCGATGCGCATCTAACCGCTCGGGCACATAGACACGCTCGACCGCGCCCTTCGCATCCAATTTCAATTTGCGCTCGGGCAAATCGAGATCAAGCGGATTGCGCGCGCGACGCTCCTCACGCGTGGCATTCCAGGCTTGATAAAGCACTTTGAGCCAAGGATAGGCTTCATGTGTGCGCTCATCGGCATTGATGATCGCTTGCGCATGTTCATAAGCGAGCTTTGCATGCGAGCGCATGAGAATACGATGCAGCGTATGTTTGATCACGCGCCCATCAGCGCCGATGACAAGACGCATAGCCAAAGCCGCGCGGTCTTCATCCGGACGAAGCGAGCAGAGATCATTCGAAATCCGCTCGGGTAACATCGGCACAACGCGATCCGGGAAATAAACCGAATTACCGCGTAAGCGCGCTTCACGATCCATGCTTGAACCTTCATGGACATAAGCGGCGACATCGGCAATCGCAACGCTGACCAAAAACCCGTCTTTGTTTTTCGGATCAGGATCCGGCATCGCGTGAACCGCGTCATCATGATCTTTCGCATCAATCGGATCGATGGTGACAAATTCAACGTGACGCCAATCTTCGCGTTTGCCGGGGCCTGCGAGTGTGGCGGGTTTTGACGCATCGGCTTCGGCAAGCGCGGTTGCGGGAAACACATGCGGAATTTGATGCGTGTGAATGGCAATGAGGCTCACCGCTTTTTCGGTTTTGATCGAGCCCACCCGTTCTGTCACGCGGCCTTCAATGAGACCCAAACGATTTTTGCGATGAAGCGCCACCGCAACAAGATCACCATCTGTCGCATCGCCTTCTTGGCCTGGCGGAATCATGATTTCACGGCCAAGCGATTTTTTATCAATCGGCAAAACGCGCCCGCCGCCATGCGGGCTTTGTCGGAATTGCCCGAGCGTTTGCGCTTTGTGCCGCTCGAGAATACGCACCGGCCGCCCGCGATACAGCGTGGCATTATCATTGGCCACTTCCACACGCGCGAGCACACGATCCCCCACAGTGGGGGCGGGTTGGCCCGGACGCTTTTTGCCGCCTGTCACAAGAATGATGCGCGGCGGTTTGCCTTGTGTTGCTTCATTCCATTCGACAGGGCGCGCGACGAGATCGCCATCGCGATCGCGGCTTGTCACATCGACCATGGTGATGGGCGGCAAATGACCGGGCTTCACGAGCGCGCGGCCGCGCTTTTCGAGCGCGCCTTCTGCCTCTAACTCTTTGATCATCGCTTTGAGCGCGATGCGGCCTGAGCCTTTGATGCCGAAAGCCTTGGCGATTTCGCGTTTGCCGGTTTTGCCGCTGCCCGAGCCCTTGAGCCAATCGAGCAGCGCCTCGCGGGTGGGCAGACGCTCCGCGCCGGTCATGTCATGCGGTTTCTTCGCCATGCGCGCTTATGGCAAAGGCCGGGGGCAAAAGAAAGGCCGCTTAATCGCCGATCAGGGCCGCGATTTCCTCAGGCGCCTTGCCAATGAGCGCGAGATAGGAGCGGGCGGTGGAATCGGGCCGTGCGCGGCCTTGCTCCCAGTCACGCAACGTGCCGAGCGGAATGCCATAGCGCCGCGCAAAGACATGTTGGGTAAGCTTTGTGCGGCGGCGGATTTGCCGGATCAGCATGCCACAAAGCTGCGCCTCAGCCTCCACCGAAGGGGAGGTGGGTTCGGGCGCGGGCGCGCGCTCTGTTTGTAGCTGGGGCGTCTCCATAGCCGAAGTCTGCGTGACTTTGAGCGCAGGCGCACCTGTCACATGTGACAGGGGGGGGCATATATCCTCATGGTGAGGAGCATCACGAAGTGATGCGTCTCGAACCACGTCCTTCGAGACGCGCCTTCGGCGCTCCTCAGGATGAGGACGTGAATGGACTTAGCCGCCTCTCAAGCGCGGTGCTGAGCGCTTCGCTTTCGGCCAAGGCGTCTTCGAGCATGTCGATCAGGAAATGCGCGGCGGTGAGCGGGGCGGGGTCGCTGTCGTCGCGAAAGGCTGCTTCATCGCGCAATTTCACGAGGCAGCGTTGCAGAATGATCGCGGTGGCTTCCACCGCATCGGCAAAACTCATCGGCTCGGCATAATTGATGAGCGGCATGGCATTGTCCTTTGAGCGTGCAGTTTCAAGACCCCGAAACGAAAACGACTCCAGCGGGAAACGCTGGAGCAAATTCTCAAAACAAAAACGACTCCAGCGGGGACCGCTGGAGTCGGGGTGCTCAAAAAGCCACTAGAAGATGGCCGCAGCGCTTTTAGCTTTGCAGCCTGGACATGACGCCGCCACCCCGACGTCGATCAACGTCAGGGCCGTTTGGTGTCGGCAGAGGCACTGCCGCTCCTAGTGGGGTTTTTGAGTCCCCGAGTCATGGATCCCATGACCTAAGGGCAACTCTACCGCACCGACGCCAAAACACAAAATCCCCCGACACGGTCACCGCGCGGAGGATTTTTGTAACGGGGAAGGGGTGGAGGGGCGGTTAGGGAAATGGGGAGGATTTGATTTGAATTTTATGAAGGAGTAAGGAGATAAAATAACGCGGTGTCATTGCGATGCGCGTAAGAGAGTGAGCTCATTGCGCTAGTCTGCAAGAGTTCCGTCATTGCGAGCGGGAGCGAAGCAATCCAGCTAATGTTTGTTATGAAATTCGAAGCGGTGCCATTGCACTTTATCCGCTGCCTTTAACTGGATTGCTTCGCGTTCGCTCGCAATGACGGATTAAATTTTTCTCATGAGTATAGAGTGATCACAGAATTGGTTCAAATAAGATTTTGAAATCTGTTGGATGTTTGCGGCATTTGAATAATTTCACATTTTTGTTTGATATCATGCTCTTAATCAAATCGATGTAATCCTGTTTGCACTTAAGCCCAAAATATACTTCTACTAATTCATTAGGTTGAAATGGT
>CANGSG010000197.1 GCA_947456435.1 Hyphomicrobiales bacterium | reverse complement strand
TGCACCGTCGCTTCATGGCCCGCGTTCAAAACCAAGATACAAGTTGAAACAAGCTCGTCTTCAGTGAGCTTCATGCCTTCAGTTTCAGCCGCGATCAAATGACTCATCAAATCATCGGCAGGCTTATTCCGACACTCGGCGATATAGGCCTTGAGATACGCTACAAATTCTTGCGTCGCCTTTACGGCTAACTCTTCCGCCTCCCGACTACGTCCGAATTGATACATCGCCACCATCTTATGCGACCACTCAAGAAGTTGAGGTGCCATAGATGGGGGAACACCGAGGAGTTCCGCAATAACAATCACAGGAATAGGTGTTGCAAAAGCCTCTAAAAGCTCGACACGGCCTTGAGACTCAAAGCCATCGATTAACTCATGCGCGAGTTTTTCGATGCGCGACGCTAAACGTTCCACTTGCCTGGAAACAAAGGCGCGATTGATCAATGTACGAAGTCGCGTGTGATCAGGCGGTTCAAGAGAGAGAAGCGAATGGTCCTCGACATCATAAAATGGCTTAACGTGAGATGGTATAGCTGGCCACCCCAATTCCTCACGCGTGGTTACATGTAAAATTTGCCGGCCGAAGCGCTTATCGCGGAACAACGCCGACACATCGGCATGGGAGGCAAAGCACCACATGCCATATTGCTTCCAAAAGAATGCCGGAGAGCGCTGCCTTATGGCGTGATAGGCGGGATAGGGATTGTTAAAAAATGTCGGATCGCGGGGATCAAGATCAAGACTATGATCGGATCGCGAATAATCCATCTCAATCCGCAGGCATGGAGGCGCGAATATCCTGCCGGAGCGTATCGATCACGATCAAGTCATCGCCCTTCTCAATATGCCAGAACGACCAACCGTTACACGCCGGTAAACCTTGCGCCAAAGCCCCGATTTTATGAATCGAACCTGTGGCAGGTCCGAGTACCAGAGAGCCATCCGCTTTAATCTTCGCACGAAAGCGCCGCTTGGCATCCACCAACTCAACGCCCGGCGCAATGAGACCGGCTTCGATCAGCGCGCTAAACGGAATACGCGGCTCGCTGCGCTTCGTTGGCACGATTACCAATGAAGTATCGTCTAAAGGTTCAACAGCGGCGATACGCGCGCTCGCCGCATTGGCATAATCAGCGTCGCGTTCAATGCCGATGAAATGGCGGCCGAGACGTTTCGCTGTAGCGCCCGTCGTGCCGGTACCAAAAAACGGATCGAGAATCACATCGCCCGGATTCGATGACGAGAGGA
Source organism: Hyphomicrobiales bacterium (assembly GCA_947456435.1). Lineage (GTDB taxonomy): Bacteria > Pseudomonadota > Alphaproteobacteria > Rhizobiales > Beijerinckiaceae > CAIUPE01. The sequence goes on along the minus strand of CANGSG010000197.1, from coordinate 2,161 downwards.
TAACACGCGCGAGAAGTTGTTCCGGCTTTTGCGTCGGGTGAACTTTGCTGCCTTTGGAATTTTTTAGCCGTTCGCCACCCGTGCAGAGCGGGAGATACCAATCGGAGCGGACTTGCGTATCTTCATTCGCCGCTTTGAGCGCGTCATAGTGAAACGTATATCCTTTGGATGACGCATTGCGTGACGCCCAGATCATGGTCTCATGCGCATTGGTAAAGCGGCGACCGCGGAAATTCGGCATCGGATTAGCTTTGCGCCAAATCACATCATTCAAAATCCAAAAGCCTAGATCCTGCATGATCGCGCCGACGCGGAAGATGTTATGATAAGAGCCAATCACCCACAGCGTGGCATTGGGCTTCATCACGCGTTGTGCTTCCGTCAGCCACGCCTTGGTGAAAGCATCATAATCCGCAAAGCTTGAGAATTTATCCCAATCATCATCAACCGCATCGACAAGCGACTGGTCAGGGCGGTTGAGCGCCCCTTCAAGCTGAAGATTATAGGGCGGATCCGCAAAAACGAGATCGACGCTGGCATTGGGAAGCGATTTCAATTGCTCAATACAATCGCCGCGCAAAATCCGGTCACGGAAATCCTCAACGGATCGCAGAGGCTGTGACGGCACACGCGCGAGACGACGCGCTGACGGAAGAACCACACGAGCGGCTGTATTTGAACGCAATGACGCCATAAATCCCACTATCCCCGATCAATTGACGTGGACGGTAGGGGAATGAGGGTAAAGAAGCGGTTTAGCGATCGCGTCGAAGCGCGCGGAATTCGATAAGCTTCTCTTATGGTTACCGCTTTGTGAAGAAACAGAGTAAATGAACTCTTAACGCCAATTATGATTTCAAAGGCGCAAAACTCATCCGATGGATCGGCGAAGGACCTAATTGCTCGATGGCGGCAAGATGAGCAGCGGTGCCATAACCTGCGTGGCGATCAAATCCGTAGCCCGGCCAAAATTCAGCGGCCTGATGCATCAAACGATCACGCGTCACTTTCGCAAGAATTGAGGCGGCCGCAATTGATAACGACAACGCGTCGCCTTTGATGACTGCTTCACCCCGACAAGGCATAGCTGGCCAATCACGTCCATCGACCAAAACAGCACCTGGCTTTACGGGAAGCGCATGAACGGCTTCGACCATGCCCTTCAAGGTCGCCGCGCGGATATTTGTCTCGTCAATCACACGCGCTGAAACAATCACAACCGCGCTGTGCGATGTTGCCAAAATACGATCAAATAAAATCGCCCGCCGCGCCGAGGTGAGCTTTTTTGAATCATTCAGCCCTTCAGGAATGGCATCGGGATCAAGAATACAAGCGCTCACCACAACGGGGCCCGCTAACGGCCCCCGCCCCGCTTCATCAACGCCCGCAACAGGTCCAAATCCACGTGAGCGATAAAACGTTTCACGCGTATAATCCGGGGCAGTTTGAATTATCATCTTCTTGGGCATGAGATCAGGCGCTTCAAAACAAACTCATCTGGTCGCCTGCTTTTGGTGGCACTTTAAAAAGATCAGTGCGCACGCGTAGGCGTTCTTGATTGAGGCCCAATCTCTCACATGCCACTTTGAAGCGTTGTGCGATCAAGGCGGCATAGACACCTTCTCCGCGCATCCGCTCGCCAAAGCGCGGGCGGTAATCAACACCCCCATGCGCGTCTTTCACAAGGCCCAACACGTGATTGAGACGCCCCGGATAATTGTCCTGCAACCATTCGCGGAAAAGATCTTTGAGCTCCAAAGGTAGGCGTAAAAAAATATAATTGGCTTCTTGCGCTTTAGCCGCTTTGGTCTCTTCGAGAATTTTTTCAAGCTCGTGATCATTGAGAGAGGGAATGATCGGCGCCACCATCACGCCGGTCGGTATGCCCGCTTCATTCAATTGTTTAACGGCTTCAAGTCGCTTGGACGGCGTGGAGGCGCGCGGCTCCATGCGACGCGCGAGTGTGCCATCAAGCGTTGTCACCGACAGATAGACTTTCGCCAAACCTTTTGCGGCCATCGGCGCGAGTATATCAATGTCGCGCGTCACGAGCGCTGATTTCGTAACAATGCCGACGGGATGATTGAACCGCTTCAACACGTCGAGCAACCCACGCATAATTTTGCGCTCACGCTCAATCGGCTGATAGGGATCCGTATTG
>CANGSG010000196.1 GCA_947456435.1 Hyphomicrobiales bacterium | reverse complement strand
GCAAGGCGATCAGCTTCGGCATCCCCGCGCCGCTCTGGCCCGCTATTGCGATTGCGACAATGACTGTGGGCGTCAATCTCGTGGTCGATTGGATCTTGTCGATCAATTCGCGGCCGTCAGGCGCATCGGCGGAGATGTGATATGACACGCACATCGAATGAAACGATTTTGAAACTCACCGATCTGCGCGTGGAAGCGCTTTCGGGCGCGGTACTTGTTGACAATGTCTCGCTCGAATTGAAGCGCGGCGAAGTCGTGGGACTCATTGGCGAGTCAGGTGCAGGCAAATCAACAATTGGTCTTGCTTCCATGGTGTATGCGCGCGCGGGATGTCGCATTACGGGTGGCAAGGTTGAGGTCGCCGGCGCCGATGTGCGTACGCTTGATGCCGAAGGACGGCGCGAGCGGCGCGGACAACGCATCGCCTATATCGCGCAAAGCGCGGCAGCCTCTTTTAATCCTGCTCATCGTTTGATGGATCAGGTGATCGAAATGCCTGTGAGCCATGGCCTCATGAAGATTGACGAGGCGAAGGCTTGGGCGCTTGAACTCTTCCGCGCGCTTGATCTTCCCAATCCCGATACATTCGGTGATCGCTATCCGCATCAAGTATCAGGCGGCCAATTGCAACGCGCGATGGCGGCGATGGCGATGTCATGCCGTCCCGACATTCTTGTACTCGACGAGCCGACCACCGCACTGGATGTGACGACACAGATTGAAGTGCTCGCACTGCTCAAGAAACTCATTCGCGATTACAATATGGCCGCGCTCTATATCACTCATGATCTCGCGGTGGTGGCCCAAGTGTCTGATCGCATCATGGTTTTGCGTCACGGCAAAATGGTCGAACTCGGCGAGACCGCGCAAATTCTGCAAGCCCCCAAAATGGACTACACGCGCGCGCTGGTGGCTGAACGCCAAGCGGCGGATAAACTCGCCATCATCTCTGCTGCGAGCCAAGCTCAACCCGTTATCGAAGCCAACAATGTCACGGGTGTTTATGGCACATTCACCGCCGTGAAAAATGTTTCGATCTCGGTTGCGCGCGGCGAAACTGTCGCCGTAGTCGGCGAGTCTGGCTCAGGCAAAAGCTCGCTGGCCCGTTTGATTGTTGGCCTTCTGCCGCGTCGCGCCGGTGATGTAAAACTTCACGGGGCAACGCTTTCGCCTGATTTGAAGGGTCGCAACCGTGATGAGTTGCGCAAGGTCCAACTCATCTATCAGCAGCCTGATGTGGCGCTTAATCCGCGTCAGACCATTGGCGAAATCATTGGCCGACCCGTTGAGTTTTATTTCAACCGTTCACCCTCTGAAGTGAAAGCACGCGTGGCCGAATTGCTGCGCCTTGTCGGACTGCCGGAAGACTATGCGGGGCGTTTATCAACGGCCCTTTCGGGCGGCCAAAAGCAGCGCATCTGTATCGCGCGCGCGCTCGCTGCTGAGCCCGATGTGATCATTTGCGATGAACCGACAAGCGCGCTTGATCAGCTCGTGGCTGAAGACATTCTGAAGCTTCTCAAATCACTGCAGGACAATCTCGGTGTTGGCTATCTCTTCATCACGCATGATCTCGGCATCGTCCGCCGCATTGCGCATCGCACGGCGGTGATGCTCAAGGGCGAGATTATCGCGCAGGGTCCAACGGCCGAGATTTTTGCTCCCCCCTTCCATCCCTATACCGAACGGCTTCTCTCCTCGGTACCGGAAATGCGCACGGATTGGCTTGATGATGTGTTGGCCAAACGGACCCTCAAATCGGCCTAAGGTGACCCCTCCCCGGGGAGAAAGCGGCCTAATTGCCGATTTCGCTTTACTTATGGCGGATGACCTGCCATAGGAGCGGCGGGTTTCTTTCGCTCTACCTTATGTTGGCTGCGTGAAGCAGCGTGCTCCGGCACAATACACGATCTCCTAAAAACTGATTTTGTCAGCGTTTGATTAGAGTTTCCCGAAAAAGTCCGAAGCATAGTTTCGGCCTTGGGAACGAGGACTCACGCCCTTCATGTGAAGGGCGGCAACGCTTGATATGTCTTAAGGAGACGATAATGGCGACCGGCAATGTAAAATGGTTCAATTCCACCAAGGGTTTCGGTTTCATTCAGCCTGATCAGGGCGGGGCGGACGTGTTCGTGCATATTTCTGCCGTTGAGCGCGCTGGTTTGCGCGGCCTCAATGAAGGCCAGAAGGTGAGCTACGAGCTCGCCACCGAAAAGGGCAAGACTTCAGCGGTTAACCTGAAGCTCGCATAAAGAGAACCGGTCGGTCCGCGAGATCGACCGGCTTTTCTCACTTTATCGCTATTAACGCTTGTCTGCGCTTGAAGAGACCCTTCAGGCGCAGCAGTTTTTATTTGGATTATTCATGGATAATTTTAACGGGCTTCAATTGCAGCCTGCGCTTCTTCACGCGCTTGAGGCAATGAATTTTAAGACCCCGACTCCCATTCAAGCTGCCGCGATTCCGCCGGCGCTTGAAGGCCAAGATATTTTGGGTACGGCACAAACTGGCACCGGCAAAACCGGCGCCTTTGGCATTCCCCTCATCGCTCATCTGCTCAATAACCCCGACGCTCACGCGCTTGTGATGACGCCAACACGGGAATTGGCCACGCAAGTCATGGCGACGATGCAGCAGATCATTGGCAGGAAAACAAGAATTCCTTCCGCGCTTCTCATTGGCGGCGCGTCGATGATGAACCAGTTCGAGCAATTGAGAAAATCACCGCGTCTCATCGTGGGTACGCCGGGTCGAATTACGGATCACCTTTTGCGCAAGAGCGTCTCATTAGAAGCGACAAGCTTTCTTGTGCTCGATGAAACAGATCGTATGCTCGATATGGGCTTCGGTATTCAGATCGATCGTATTTTGTCGTTCATTCCTAAAGAACGTCAGACCCTGCTCTTCTCGGCAACACTTCCGAATAATATTCTGAAATTGTCAGGTAAATATCTCACCAATCCGGTGCGTATTTCGACCGGCAGCACCAATGCGCCTGCAGCTCTTGTGAAGCAGGAAAAAATCGAAGTTACCGAGAGTGAAAAATATTCCGTTCTTCTTCGTCAGCTTGAAGAACGCGAAGGCACGGTCATCGTTTTTGTGAAAACAAAAGCAGGCGCTGATCGTTTGTCGAAAAAATTGCGCGCGCAAGATCATAGCGCCGATGCGATCCATGGTGACTTGCGTCAAAATCAACGCGACCGCGCCATCAAAGCCTTCCAGAATTTTCATACACGCATCATGGTCGCTACCGATATTGCTGCGCGCGGGCTTGATATTCCGCATATCGAAACGGTGATCAATTATGATCTCCCGCAGGTTGCGGAAGATTATATTCACCGTATTGGCCGGACAGCACGTAACGGTGCTGAAGGTGTGGCGATTTCTTTAGTCACACATGAAGACGCAAAAAAATGGTATGCGATCCAGCGT
>CANGSG010000195.1 GCA_947456435.1 Hyphomicrobiales bacterium | reverse complement strand
TTTCTTTGTCCGAAAACGGCCACTACCAACCAAAATTCTTTGGCATGTAAATGTTAAAAGCTATGCAGTAGAATGATGAGTTTTCTTATTTTAGATAGATGTCGCGTTGCTACTCAACATATTCAACCGCCTATCAGCCAGAGAAGCCGCAACAACTGATCTTTCGGCGTCAGTCAAATTGAGGCCTAACTTCGTCCGTCGCCACAAAATATCATCTGCGGTCTGCGCCCACTCGGCCTGAATGAGGTAATCAATTTCTCGCGCCGTCAATGTGCCGCCAAAATCCTGACCTAGATCAGCCATGGATTTTGCCGATCCCAGAATTTTCCGTACGCATGTTCCGTAAAGCCGACATAGACGCTCAAGATATGAGCGCTCAAATTGGGGATAGTCAGCCGATATCCCGTCAACAAGCGCTGCAAAGCCAGTTTCAGGAAAATCGCCGCCGGGCAATCGCTCATGCGCTGTCCAACCGACACGAGTGGATAGTGCTGCAAAATGCGGCTTCAACCGGTCAAGAACAGCCTCGGCAAGGCGACGATAGGTTGTAATTTTACCCCCAAATACCGAGAGCAATGGCGCATGGCCGTGCGGCGCATCAAGCTTCAAAACATAATCACGTGTGGCTTCTTCTGCTTTAGAGGCTCCATCATCATATAAAGGGCGTACACCCGAATACGACCAGACAACATCTTCGCGTTTCAGCGGCGCTTTAAAATATTCACTCGCTGCGCCAATGAGATAGGCAATCTCATCTTCGGTTGCATGAACCGCAGCGGGATCACCTTTATAATCGCGGTCGGTCGTTCCTATCAGTGTGAAGTGTTTCTGATAGGGAATGGCAAAAATTATACGGCCGTCGGGATTCTGAAAAATATAAGCGCGATTATGCTCATAAATACGACGTAAAACGATATGCGAACCCTGCACGAGCCGCACACGCGATTCCATATCGGATTTCACTTTGTGCTGAAGAATATCCGCAACCCATGGCCCCGCCGCATTCACCAGCGCCCGCGCTTCGATAATCTTTATTTGTTTCGTCGCTTGATCTTCAATCGAGAGACGCCAGAGTGCGTTGATCCGTTCTGCCCCAATCAATTTCTGACGAGTTTCAATGATTGCGCCTCTCGACCGTGCATCCATAGCGTTCAGCACAACGAGGCGCGCATCATCAACCCAACAATCTGAATATTCAAAACCCGTGCTGGCATCGGGCTTCAACGGAAGACCTGCTTCATCACGCAAAAGATCAAGCGTGCGTGTTGCAGGAAGAAGCTTGCGGCCGCCGAGATGATCATAAAGAAAAAGACCAAGTCGGAGGAGCCAGGCAGGCCGAAGCCCCCGATGCGCGGGCAACACAAACCGCAAGGGCCAGATAATATGCGGTGCTAGACGCCATAACCGTTCACGCTCGATCAATGCTTCACGGACAAGCCTAAACTCAAAATGTTCGAGATAGCGCAAGCCACCATGGATGAGTTTTGTTGACCAACTTGATGTACCACTGGCCAGATCATTCTGCTCGCACAAATAGATGGATAGGCCACGACCGGCGGCATCCCGCGCGATGCCGCAGCCATTAATACCACCGCCGACAATGGCGATGTCCACCACCATGAACGCCTCCCGCAATTAAATCCGCCGTGTTCTACGAAGTTTTATCCTAAAACGGAAGTGGCGAAAGAAGGGCTCTATTTTTACTTTATTCTTTGACGCCTCATCTTTAATCTCAGTGAATGAAAGGGCGCGCGACGGCACCGCCGCCACAATTAGGGGCCTCATACCGTGCGCTATATTCTCGCCATTGACCAAGGCACCACCTCCTCCAGGGCCATTATTTTTTCAGCTGAGCTTACACCTATTGCGGGTGCTCAAAAAGAATTCACGCAGCATTTTCCAGCCGCGGGCTGGGTCGAGCATGATGTCGAGGAGATTTGGTCGAGCGTGCTGGATGTCTCGCGGCAGGCCATCGCGAAAGCTCATCTTGAACCCAAAGACATCGCGGCGATTGGAATTACAAATCAACGCGAGACAACTGTGGTCTGGGACCGCACAACAGGGCGCCCCATTCATAATGCTATTGTGTGGCAGGATCGGCGCACGGCGGAACGCTGCCAAGCACTCAAAGCGGCAGGCCATGAACCGCTCATCGCCGCGCGCACCGGTTTGCTGCTTGATCCTTATTTCTCAGCCACAAAAATTGGCTTCATCCTTGATGCTGTTCCCGGCGCGCGTGAACGTGCAGCGCGCGGTGAATTAGCCTTTGGCACAATGGATAGTTTCTTGCTCTGGCGCCTCACGGGTGGGGCAACGCACGCGACCGACGCGACGAACGCCTCACGCACGATGTTGTGCAACATCCATACAGGGCAATGGGACGAAGAGCTTCTCGCTTTATTCGATGTGCCTAGGTCGATGATGCCTGATATTCGCGATTCATCAGCTGACTTCGGAATGACACGTCCCGAAATCTTTGGCTCAGCAATCCCCATACGAGGCGTTGCTGGAGATCAACAGGCCGCGACAATCGGCCAAGCCTGTTTTGAACCGGGCATGATGAAAGCGACTTATGGAACCGGTTGCTTCGCTTTGCTCAACACCGGCGATAAGGCGATTGCCTCTTCAAATCGCCTTTTAACAACCATAGCTTATCAACTCGACGGCAAGAGAACCTATGCGCTCGAAGGATCAATCTTTGTTGCGGGTGCAGCGGTGCAATGGCTACGCGATGGATTGAAATTGATCTCACACGCCTCGGACACAGGACCACTCGCGGATGCCGCCGACCCTGCGCAATCCGTTTATCTTGTGCCCGCCTTTGTAGGCCTCGGCGCGCCGCATTGGGATGCTGACGCGCGGGGTACAATCTTCGGTCTAACCCGCAACACAGGACCGCGTGAATTCGCGAAAGCCGCACTCGACTCGGTGTGCTATCAAACGCTCGATCTGATGGACGCCATGCGTGCCGATTGGGATACCGCCTCCACAGCACGGGCCATACTCCGCGTTGATGGCGGTATGTCAGCGTCTGATTGGACGATGCAACGCCTGGCTGATCTACTCGACGCTGAGGTGGATCGCCCTGTCATCACTGAAACGACGGCCGTTGGCGCGGCCTATCTCGCGGGGCTTGCCGTTGGACTCTATCCTAAGCCGCAAGACTTCATGAGATCATGGCAGCTTGAAAGGCGCTTTTCACCGCATATGAAAGCGGCCGAGCGTACGATGCAAATTGCGGGATGGCGTGATGCTGTGCGCCGGACCTTAACGCAGTATCAGTAAGCATCAACTCAAAAGTTTTTAATATGTGGAAACGATCTTCATGAAGATTATCATATTTGGCGCGACAGGCATGATTGGCCAGGCCGTTATCAAGGAAGCGCTGAAGACGTCCCGGATTGAGGCCATCACACTTGTTGGCCGCTCACCATCCTCGCTTCAAGAGAAAAAGATCAATGAA
>CANGSG010000194.1 GCA_947456435.1 Hyphomicrobiales bacterium | reverse complement strand
TGCCTTGCGGGCGATGGCGCTCAATTCGAATGTCATCTTAGCGAGATAGACGGCGATCTCGTCATTATCGCTGGTAACTTTTGGTGTTGGCTTGGCATGACGAGGAAATACAGTAACACTGCGGTCATCCAGTCTTTCGGCAGTTTGGGGGGCCATGGCTCAGTCCTCTTTCGGCTTGGGGTCTTCGGTTTTGAAAACGCTGAAGGAAGAACGCACACAATCCGCGGATACAACTAATAACTGAGATTTTTACAAAATAACTCTTGCGGTTGTATTACGTCAATCCAAAAAATTGTTCAAGTCGACGTACACAAACTCTTTTCGCCGACTTGACGTTGAGGAATGGACAACAATTCCGGAAGAAAGATAAGAAATACACTGCGTTTAACATGTTACGCGGTAAGGATTTGCCGAGATGCGGTGAAAAATTGAGAAGAATATTCTCTAAAAATCGATAAATGACCTTAGGGAAGTATAAAATATCCATAGATCAAGGGAATCGTTATCATCGCCCCGAGCGTCTGCAGCGTCAGAATTTCAGCCATTAACGGAGCGTTACCGCCTAATTGGCGCGCTAAAATATAAGAAGCGCTGGCTGTGGGGACCGACATTGAGAGAATCGTTACCGATAATGCTGTGCCCGTCACACTAAATATCTGGGCAAAAGCGACAGCCAAAAGCGGCATGATCATTAACTTCGCGATCACGGCGATGAGATGCGGCGCGCCGATACGCCTGATCCGCTGAACCTCGAGGCCGGCACCCGCTGCCAACAGTCCTGCCGCCAACGACGCCTGTCCGATCAAGGTGATGGGCGCAAACACCGGTGCCGGAATCCATTTAATGAGGGGATTTAGGATAAGACCGATGACACAAGACCAGATGAACGGGTTTTTGATAACGGCCTGCCCGTATTGTGAGAGGGACGTTTTCTGCCCCTGGGCATATCGAGTGATCACGGCGACCGATAAAAAATTAAGAAGCGGAATCATCGCGGCGATGGCAACCGCGCAAAGCGTTGCGCCTTCACGGCCATGAAGGCTGGTGGCGAGAGCAAAAGCGACAAAGGAATTCCAACGGATCGCGCCTTGAAAGATTGAGCTGAAGGACGCGCCATCGATTGCAAGATAAGTCTGCAATGCTTTCCGGCATAATAACAGTGCGGCCGCAATCGTAAGGAGTGAGATAACCAGGGTTGCGCCCATCGTAAAAAAGGGCGTTGAGCCGAGATCAGCACTCGCCATGGTCGAGATAATCATGGCGGGAAATAAAATCAGATAGGTAACGCGCTCGAACCCGTCCCAAGACTCACGACGGATCATATGGGTCGATTTGAGTGCCGCGCCGATGGCGATGACAAGAAAAACGGAAAGTAAGTTTGAAAGCGCGGACATGAGAAACGCAACAACACTAAAAGACTAAGAGGAGATCAAAGGCGAACCCGAAAAGCGGTCGATGAAGGCTTGAAGGAGATAGGCGGCCGCCATTTTATCGACGAGTTCGGCTCGGCGCGCGCGCGATGTGTCAGCTTCGATCAAGGTGCGGGTTACGGCGGCGGTAGAAAGCCGCTCGTCCTGACAGAGGATCGGCAAGGTCGTCATTTTCGATAGATTGCGTGCAAAGGCGGCGGTCGCCTGAACACGGGGGCCCATTGAGCCGTCCATGTTAACGGGGAGCCCGAGAACAAAGGCGCCCACGCCATGGCGTTCCGCCAGTGTCAGCAAAGCGGCAGCGTCTTTGGCGAATTTGATGCGGCGGATGGTTTCAACCGGACTCGCGATTCGGCGCTCGACGTCTGAAATTGCTATTCCAATCGTTTTTGTGCCGAGATCGAGGCCCATTAATCGCGCGGATCGGGGGAGGGCAGCGAGGCAAGCCCGTTCTTCGTCCGGATCACTGATCATAATGCTTACAAACCCCGCCTCTGACCGATGGGCCAGATTTCACTGCTTGATACCCTGCCATTGCGGCCCAGACAAACCGGATGCTATAGGCCGAGCACGGAATCGGGTTCAAACTCAGGCTCTTTTAGCCGAATAGGAACGGGAGCGGAAATGTCTGTCGATCAGGCGACCGTGCGGCGGATTGCGCGTTTGGCGCGCATCGCTGTCACCGACGAAGAAGTCCCTCATCTTCAGGGGGAACTTAATGCCATGCTGTCTTTCGTCGAGCAGTTAAACAGCGTCAATGTCGATGGCGTTGAGCCCATGACATCGGTGACGCCGATGGCGATGAAGAAGCGGGTGGATCAAGTGACCGACGGTGATATCGCCGATGTGATCACGGGTAACGCGCCGCATACCGAGGATCACTATTTCCTCGTCCCTAAAGTTGTCGAATAAAGCAAAGCTCATTCATGACCGATCTCACGCATCTTACTCTTGCTGACGCGCGCGATGCGCTCAAAGCGAAGAAACTTTCAGCGGTTGAGCTAACCGACGCGCATCTTGTCGCGATGGAAAAGGCAAAAGCCTTGAACGCCTATGTGCTCGATACGCCTGACCAAGCGCGTGCGATGGCGAAAGCCTCTGATGAGCGTCTGGCCAAAGGCGAGGCTGGTGCGCTCGAAGGCATTCCGCTCGGCATCAAGGATCTCTATGCAACCAAGGGCGTGCGCACGACAGCCTGCTCGAAAATTCTTGGCAATTTTGTGCCTCAATATGAATCAACCGTCACGAGCCAACTCTGGCGCGATGGCGCAGTGATGCTCGGCAAACTCAATAATGACGAATTTGCGATGGGCTCGTCGAATGAAAGTTCGGCTTTCGGTCCGTCTGTCTCGCCGGTCTTGCCGCCGAATGTTTTAGGCCCTCAAGCAAAAGCGAAACTGAGCGGCGACAAAAAAGGCTTGCTCGTTCCCGGCGGGTCTTCGGGCGGCTCCGCCGCGGCCGTTGCTGCGCAACTTTGTCTTGGTGCAACAGCCACCGACACCGGCGGTTCAATTCGTCAACCCGCCGCCTTCACCGGCACTGTGGGCATCAAACCGACTTATGGTCGCTGCTCGCGTTGGGGTATTGTGGCTTTCGCGTCATCGCTCGATCAAGCCGGACCGATTGCGAAGACCGTGCGCGATACCGCGATCATGCTGCGTTCAATGGCGGGCCATGATCCGAAAGATACAACGTCGGTTGATCGTGTTGTGCCTGATTACGAAGCCGCCATCGGCAAATCGGTGAAGGGCATGAAGATCGGTATTCCGAAAGAATATCGCGTTGACGGCATGTCGCAAGAAATTGATGCGCTCTGGACCAAAGGTGCGGAGATGCTCAAAGCCGCAGGCGCCGAGATCGTCGATATCTCTCTGCCGCACACGCAATATGCATTGCCAGCTTATTATATTGTGGCACCGGCGGAAGCCTCATCCAATCTCGCGCGCTATGATGGTGTGCGTTATGGCGTGCGCGTGCCGGGTAAAGACATCATCGACATGTATGAGAAGACGCGTGCGCATGGCTTTGGTGCTGAAGTGCGTCGTCGCAT
>CANGSG010000193.1 GCA_947456435.1 Hyphomicrobiales bacterium | reverse complement strand
GGCGTAATCGTCAGCGAGGGAGCGCTGCATCTGCTCAGCAATACGGCCCGCATCAGCGAGGGCGGTTGCCGAGTCGGCGAGTGTTGACGAGTCAACACTCAAAATCACGCGCTCATCGGGATTTACACCCAATGCGGAGGTGGTCTCCTTCACGGGAATGGTGAAGGCCGCGGCAACCGCTTGTTGCGATAGACCATCGTTCTGCGCTGATCTCTTAAGACCGCTTGCATCTTTCACATCAAGGCCAAGTTCGGCGGCGAGCGCTTGCAGGGATTTACCGGCCTTTATCGATTGAACGAGTTCGTCGGCTTTCGCTTGCATACGCTTGGCAAGATCATCCTCTCGCCATGCTTTGACAACTTTGTCTTTTGCTTCGTCGAAGGTACGATCACGCGGCTGTGTAATGCTCAACACATCAAACCAGATATAGCCGCCAGAGCGCAGGGCAAGAGCCTCGTTATCGACACCGACATCCGATCCAAATACTGCGTTCACGAGAGCAATTTGACTATCGAGTTCGTTAATCGCTGACCCATCAAATGATAGACCCGAGCGGTCCGCGCCATCAATCGTCACGAGAGTCAAGTTGTTATCCTTGGCAATCTCGGTCAGAGGCTTCGCTGCAGCGCGCTGGTCTTCAATTTTATCATGAAGTTCGCTCACTGCCGCCTTTGCTTTTTCCGTGGCAATTTTGATACGGATTGAATCTGAAACGGTTTCATAGGCTTGTGTTGAACCCGCGATAATGTCCGTGACATTCACAATCACAGAGCCGAATTGGCCTTTGATGATTTCGCTAACTTTTCCCTTTTCAAGCGCAAAGGCGGCGTCTGCGACGGATTTGTCAGCAATTGCCGATTTTTCAATCGTGCCGAGATCGGTATCGGCTGCGGTGAGTTTGCGCTCGGCAATAATGTCGTCAAAAGAGGTGCCCGCAGCGATTTTCTCGGCGGCTGCTTTTGCCTCTTCATCTTTCGTAAAGATGATCTGTCTTACAGAACGCTTTTCGGGCGTCGAATAGACAGTAACGCGATCCGCCTCATAGCGTGCTTTTACATCTGCATCAGGAATGCCGGCCGGATTGGCGATTTTGGTAGGATCAAGCGCAGCAAAAACAAATTTGCGATATTCAGGCGCTTTGAAATTTGCTTTGTTTTCTTCAAAATATTTTATGAGCGTAGCGTCATCAGGCGTCACGGAGTCACCAACCTGATTTTTTGTCATCACGAAATAGCTAATGCGGCGTTCTTCATTCGTGAAACGGCTCATCGCGTCGGTCATGAGAGCCGGTGGCGTGACGAGGCCCGAGAGACCCTGGATGATATGTTTCCGAAGATCCAATGCCCGTTGTTCACTAATAAACCCGACTTCGGTATAGCCTGACGCGCGCAGGGCTTCATTGAAGCGCGCGCGGTCGAATTTGCCATCCGCCCCCAAGGAATTCGGATCGCTCAGAAGCGCATTTGCAATTGCCTTGTCCGATAGACCGAGCTTCATAGAATGCGCGCGATCATCAACAGCCGCATCGGCAATCATGCGTTGAAGCACCTCACGGTCGAGGCCAAAGGCAATCGCGCGGTCAGCGGTGATATTCTGTCCGTAACGGCGCGAGAGTCTTTGTAACTCGGCTTGAAAGGCTTGCTTATAGGCTTGGGCGTCGATTTCAGTGCCGCCAACTTTGGCAATTGTCTTCATGCCATAGCCACGGAAAATATCGCCAATACCCCACAGCGCAAAACTGAAGATCAGGAAGCCGAACATGATTGTGAGGATGATGCGGCCGAACCAGCTGTGTCCTGCCTTACGAAGTCCGTCCATCATGATGATCGTTCCTGTACCTTTTTTGTGTTTTCGTCGGCTCGGTTTGCCGTCCAGCGCGCCATACTAAGGATGTACCGCGCGGGCCGCAATTGGGAGCGCTTTGGCAAAGCCTGTTTAGGGCCAAGATGCAAGCAAAACAGTGGTTCTAGGGTTTCTTTTTATGCCAATTTATGTCTTTCTCCGGCCGATTTCCGCTTCTGCTTAAGAAAGAACCCGCAATGTCCTCGAAAAACCGCCCCCTTGTTGTTGGCAATTGGAAAATGAACGGCTCGCGCGCGGCACTGGGCGAATTGGTAGCCATGGGTAAGGGGTTTGATGGCGCTTTGCGGTCAAAAATCGACCTTGTTCTCTGCCCGCCAATGACCCATGTCGCGCTTGCCGCCCAAGCGGCGGTCGGCACCGGTATCTCGATTGGCGCGCAAAATTGCCATGCCAAGGTTTCAGGGGCCCATACCGGCGATGTTTCGGCTGAAATGCTTGCCGATATTGGCGCAACCGCCGTCATGGTTGGCCATTCCGAGCGTCGGACCGACTATAAGGAAAAGGACGCTGATGTCCGCGCCAAGGCGGAAGCGGCTCAGCGGGCTGGTTTGATGGCTGTTTTGTGCCTCGGCGAGACCAAAGCCGAGCGCGAGGCCGGCAAAGCGCTCTCCGTCGTTCGCCGGCAGTTGAAGGACTCCGTTCCCGCTAACATGCCCGCCCATCAGCTCGTGATCGGCTATGAGCCCGTTTGGGCCATTGGCACCGGCCTTGTCCCGACCGCCAAGGATGTCGAGGAAGTCCACGCCCTGATCCGGGGGGATCTGAAAAGGCTTCTCGGCAAGGAGGAAGGCAGCAAGGTCCGAATCCTCTATGGCGGCTCGGTAAAACCCTCAAATGCCGCCGAATTACTCGCCGTTGACAATGTCGACGGGCTTTTGGTGGGCGGCGCGAGCCTCAAAGCCGAGGATTTCCTGACAATCGCCGGGTTTTATCGGTAAATCGATTGCAAGGTTTGGCTATTATCGCCAAAGAGCTTGTGCTAAATCGCGGTCCATATTCTTTCATTTAGGCCGAAAAGGTCGAAGGTTTCATGCAACAGGTCCTGATTGTTATTCATCTTTTGATTGTCGTTGCCCTTGTGGCGGTGATCCTCCTCCAACGCTCGGAGCAGGGGGCGCTGAGCGGTTTAGGTGGCGGCGGCGCGGGCGGCTTGGGCGGGCTGATGTCCGGTCGAGGGCAGGCCAATTTGTTGACACGGACGACCGCTATTCTGGCGGCGGCTTTCTTTGCGACAAGTCTTCTTCTCGCGATCATTTCCGGCAACTCATCGGCGCCGAAATCGGTGATCGATCAGGCGACAACGGGTCAAACGGCTCCGGCGGCGGGTTCGGCCGCACCGGCGGCTCCGGCCTCCGGCGGCGTGCTCGATCAGTTGAAGCAGCTTGAAGGCCAGCCGAAGCCGGCTCAATAAGCGGCTTCGTTAGACCGAAATCATCAGCCGGGCGGCTCACCGCCCGGTTTTTTGTTGGATAAAATGCAAAGTCCACATGTGAGATGTGGAAAGCCGCGTAATCCGTGACCTTTAGCTTTGTCGAATCGCGTTTGAGGACTTAGAAGGAAAACCCCATGGCACGGTATATTTTCATCACCGGTGGCGTGGTGTCTTCTTTGGGCAAAGGGCTTGCGTCGGCGGCTCTGGGTGCTCT
>CANGSG010000192.1 GCA_947456435.1 Hyphomicrobiales bacterium | reverse complement strand
GTGATGGGCTATCACAGTCCCGATCAAGGTGGTGAAATTTTTTTCGAAGGTCAGCGCATTGATGATTGGTCAACCGCACGCGCCCGCGCGCTCGGCATTGAAACTGTCTATCAAGAGCGCGCACTGTGCGAGAAGCAACCGATCTGGCGCAATATGTTCATGGGCCGCGAGCCTGTAACCAAATGGGGCTTGCTCGATGTGCATAAAATGCGCTCGGAAGCCGCTCGCTTAATGAGCCAGCATATGGGCTTTACCTCAGCGGCTGTTCATCCCGACAATGTTGTGACCACAATGTCCGGCGGCGAGAAGCAGGGTGTCGCGATTACGCGTGCTCTTTATTTTGATGCAAAACTTGTGATCCTCGACGAGCCCACAATGGGCTTGTCCCTCTCGGAGACTAAGAAGACTCTCGACTTCGTTGAAGGCATCAAAAAAGCCGGCAAATCAGCAATCTTCATCGATCACAATATCTTCCATGTCTATCCGGTTGTTGATCGACTTTATGTGCTCGACCGCGGTCGGGTTGCCGGCATTTATCGCAAATCAGAAATCTCGATGGATGAGCTGATTGAGCGGCTCTACCGCGTCGCCCGTTCTGGCTCCATCGATTGATATCGCAAGAAGGACCTCCCATGTCTTCCGGATCGCAAACCACTTCATCCTCTAAAACCAAAGATAACCGCGTGGCACCCCCTTCGGTCATGCGCCGCTATGGCTCGCAAATCGGCATTATTGGCGTAGGACTTGCCATGTGGCTGGCCTTCGTTGTAGCCGCGCCCACTGTGTTTCTCGATATCGATATCTACAAAGCCTTCGCGCAAACAACGCCGCTCTTTGGCATCATTGCGCTCGCTCTCACCTTTGTGGTGATCACCGGCGAAATCGATTTGTCTTTCCCCTCGATTATGGCGCTCGGAACCGCAGCATTCTGCTTACTTGCAAAGGCCGGCGTACCGGCGCCCCTCGCCATTCTCGCTGGCTTTGGTGTCGGCGCTCTGTGCGGCTGGATCAACGGCGCCCTGATTGCTCTTCTCAATATCCCTTCACTCGTGATCACTATCGGCACCTCCTTCCTCTATCGTGGCGCCGAATTGATTTTAATGAATGGGACGGGCGTTCCGCTCACCGAAGAAAACTATCCGCTTGGCCATTTACTGTTCAATTCCGCACCTCTCGGCATTCCTGTACAAACGATTTGGTGCATTCTGATCGGCTTTATCCTCTGGATCATGCTCAATCGCACCCGCTTTGGCGCCCATGTCTTCCTCGTGGGTGACAATCCGACAAGCGCACGCTTGATGGGTATCGATGTCGTGAGTGTAAAGACACGCGCCTTCATGCTCGTGGGTGTCGTAGCCGTCTTTGCGGGTTTGATGACCTCATTCGTCGGCTATTATTTCTGGCCAACAACAGGGGAAGGCTTCCTGCTCAACACCATCGCTTCTGTCTTCTTGGGTGGCACCTCAGTATTTGGCGGAACCGGAAGCGTTGTAGGCTCCTTCGTGGCGTCATACATTATTGGCGCCATTAATGCCGGCATCGTGTCAGCCGGCATCAACGCGTTCTACACGCAACTCTGCTTCGGCCTTGTGATCGTGGTCTCGGTTGTCCTGCAAACGATCATCGAACGCCGCGTGAGACGCCAGTCGATCACAGGGCGGTAAACCTCAAGAAAGCGCGCGGCCTCAATAGGTCGCGCGTCCGCCTGAGAGATCGAATACCGCTGCCGTTGTGAATGAATTTTCTGATGACGAAAGCCAAGTGATCATCGACGCGGCCTCATCGAGTTCAAGCATACGACCGCGCGGAATCTTCGACAAAATCATTTTCAAGAATTCCGGCTCCTGACTGAGAGCCATTGTAGTCTTTGCCACCGCCGGCGTCACGCAATTGACCGCAATATCATATTTCGCAAGTTCTTTGCCGAGCGATTTGGTCAACCCAATCACTGCAGCTTTCATTGATGAATAAGCGGGCGCGCCCGGGTTACCCTCTTTGCCCGCAACAGAAGATAGATTTACGATCCGGCCATAATTCTGCTTGATCATATACGGCACAACTGTGCGGCACATGAAAAATGTACCATTCAAACCGATATGAACGACCTTCATGAATTCTTCAGGCGGATATTCCCATGTTGTTGTGTTGGGGCCAACAATCGCCGCATTATTAATTAAGATATCGATTTTACCGAAATGTTCGACAACGGCTTTTGTATTTTTCTCAACAGACTCGAGCGAGCCAATATCAGCGTGAAGCAGTTGAACATGTTTATTCGAACCCAACCGCTTTGATAAATTGTCGAGAAGCTTCTGGTCGACATCCCAAATTGAAACAGATGCGCCATTGGCAAGAAATCGTTCGGCTACGGTGAGGCCTATGCCCTGCGCACCTCCGGTGATAATGGCAACACGTCCGGCGAGATCATAGTTGTTCATGGCTTTAGTCCTCAAAAAAAATAAAAAAATGCGCCGGCACAGGGCCGGCGCATCGGAGGTGCTCTCTTAGAAGTTGAACTTGTCGATATTCGCTTTATCGAATGTCGTCAGTTCAGCTTGCGTATTCATCACATTCTTTTCGAGAATGGTGATTGAGCCAAGGCTTGGTACATCGAATTTCGTACCAACGGTATTCTTGATTTTACCGTTCAACACGCCATCAGCGAAATAAGCTGCGAGCCAACCTTCATTATAGGGCGACCAGAGTTGGAAGGCCGATACTGTGCCGTCCTTCACAAAGTCGCGCATTTCGGACGGCAGTCCAAGGCCCGTGACATGAACCTTATTGGCAATGCCGCGTGACTTCACAACTTGCGCTGCTGCCGCAATACCCACCGTTGTCGGAGCGATGACGCCGACGAGGTTAGGATAGTTCGACAGCAAAGCTTCCATTTCCGTTGTCGATTTTTCAGGCTGATCATCACCATAGACAGTCGCAACGAGCTTCATATCCTTATATTTTGGATTTTCTGCGAGCGTCTTTTTCATCGCCTTGATCCAGGTGTTCTGGTCAGGCGCTTCTGTTGTGGCCGAGAGAATGGCGATTTCACCCTTGTAGCCGATCATTGAACCCATGAGCTCAACTTGGTTCGGGCCCGTCTTCGTGAAATCAACCGGCAAGATGTTCGCATCACGATGACCTTCGCTGCCAACAATGTCGCCATTCACGGTCAAAACGAGAATGCCTTTCGCCCGTGCCTTATCGAGCACTTGGTTCATCGCATCGGGGCTGTTTGGGGCAATCGCGATCACATTCACGCCGCGCTGAATTTGCGCTTCAATGAAAGGAATTTGCGATGTCGCTTCTGCCGTTGCCGGTGCCACAAACTCAAACTCGCAACCGATCTTTTTGCAGGCATCAACAAAGCCGCCCGTGATCGAGTCGAAATAGGGATTGCCCGTATTCTTCCCGATATAGACGACTTTGAAATTGCTTGCCGCCATGGCCGCACTCGCCATCAGGCCGAAGCCCAAAGCAAGACCGGCCAAAACTGTTTTCTTCAGCATACCTTCCTCCAT
>CANGSG010000191.1 GCA_947456435.1 Hyphomicrobiales bacterium | reverse complement strand
GTACTATAAGTCAGTTGATGACGATAGGTGCGCTCGTTCTAGGCGTATATGAAATCAGCATCAATGCCATGACAGTCGGCGCCTTGTCGGCATCAACTATGTTAATCGGTCGCTTGATTGGCCCGATCATGCAAATGACGGCTCAAATTCAACGCCTTCTACAAGCGCGCAAGACGCTTGAACCCATCCGGATGGTTTTCAATTCCGATCTCGAGCGTGCTGGTGACGGAGCTGCCGCGCTCTCTGTGGCGATCGAGGGTCAATTCGATTTCGTAGATGTAGGTCATAGATATCACGGCTCTCAACTGCCAAGCCTTTCGAATATTACACTGAGCATTAAGCCGGGCGAGAGGGTCGGAATTATCGGGCGCATTGGTTGCGGCAAAAGTACATTGTTGCGCTTGATGGTTCGGCTTCTTGAGCCAACGAGTGGCGCAATCCGGCTTGACGGCCGCGATCTACGCCAAGCCGCACCGCGCGAATTAAGACGCCGCTTCAGTTTTGTCAGCCAAGACTCGACCTTGTTTGACGATACATTGACCGCGAATCTGCTTCTTGGTCATGAAAAGACTGATCCGAAAGTGATCGAAGAAGCTGTGACGATTTCCGGTGTTGCCGGTTTCGCAGGTCGAAGCCCTGAAGGCTATGGCATGCGGGTTGGTCCACGAGGCGAAAGATTATCGGGCGGTGAAAGACAAGCTGTCGGTTTGGCTCGTGCGCTCATCGGCAATCCAGCGATGCTCATTCTTGATGAGCCGACGGCCGCGATGGACAACACCACGGAACGCCACGTCATAAATGGTCTCACGAAATGGCTTGATAATCGAACGCTGATTGTCGCGACACACCGCGCAGCAATGCTCGACCTCGTTGACCGCGTGATCTTAATGCATGAAGGCAAGATCATTGCCGACGGCCCAAAGGACCAGGTTCTGAAAAAACTTCAAACGGGGTGACAACCAAATCGCACGGGAAAGCCCCTCGTTTATCGAAATATGACGTAAGGATTTTTTGAAACTCAATGGCTCACAATACTGACGATGGTGACACAAATTATTGGCCAGGTTTCGTCGACGCGCTGTCGACGATGACCATGATGCTCATCTTTTTGATGATGATCCTCAGTCTTGTACTCGTCAGCGTTTCACAAAATGTAACAAAGTCACAAGTGATAGCGATTGCGCGCGCGGCAAAGATTGATGTGTCAGGCTCTCCCGCTTCGATTGAAGGACTAACGGCGCAAATCATAGCGGCCTTATCGCGTACCACGGACGCTGAAAAGCCGAAACCGCCTTATCCCTTGAAGACCGATCAATCCCAAGCGGCTCCGCCAGTCGAACAAAGCGCTCAAACTGCTTATTCGGATCGTGCCAATTTATCAGCTGACCAAGGCAATCGTGTCGTTGCTAAAGGCGAAGAAGACTCCCTAAAGGTTCAGGCTGCCAAATCGAATCTGACTAATGGTTCAATGCCGAAGCTCGATCTTCCGCTTCAAGCAACGGCCGACTCGGCTCTTGCGAATCGAGATAAGCTCCAAATCAATCCTGATGAAAAAGTCTTCAGAAAGGGAGAATCGGCTGATCTGAACCTTGAGGTTGCCAAATCGCAAATCAATGCTGAGCCTCGCCCTTCAGCACAGATTCCCGTTGATACGACCAGTGGGGTCGCGATCGCTAATCAGCCCAATCTTTCCGTTGATCAGGGAAATCGAATCTTCAGCAAGGGCGAGGCGGATTCGATTCAGTATAATCGAGCCGCATCGCCAAATTCGGATCGCAAAGATAACCCCGCGTCCGTACCCGCAGATCCAGAAGCAAAAGGCTTTGTTGCCGAGCGCCCCAAACTGGGCGTGAATCAAGGCGACAAAACGGTCAGCGAGGGGTTGCCCGATTCAAGTGTAACCAACGGAAAGTCGAGCGCTCCTTCCGTTGCTGAGCGGATTGATCCATCACCGACACCAGCGTCCAACCCCCCGAAGAGTTCGCAACTCGCATTGCTTGAGCCGCTTTCAGGCCCAGCTACATTTTCGGCGACGAAGCCTAGTCCCGACGAAACGCGCATCATCTCAACCCATCAGCCCGATCTCGACCCGTTCGGAGGAGGTGTCGATGTGCAAGTCGATAAGCCGATGGTGACCATGGTCTATGAACCACGGGCTATCAGGCTTGATGGTAATGCAATCCTAAAACTCAAAGAGTTTCTTGATCGAAACAAAGATGACCTTGCTGATCGTCGTATTCGCGTTCGCGCGCTTGCCAATGTGCACCATGGCAATGTCACCGATGCACGGCGCTTTAGTTATTATCGCGCTATGTCAATGCGGCAGCTGTTGATCGATCAAGGCTATCCTGCTGACAAAATCGTCGTGGCTATTGATGATGTGAGCGATACAGAGAGCCGCGACATTGTTGAACTTTTTGCAATTCGTAAGGAAGATTGAGGCTGTCTCATGGCAATAAATCGTGCAACCAACCAAAAATCTGCGCTCAAATCAATTTGGATCGAGATCACCAAATCGATTGTCGTTGTTTTTCTCATCATTGGCTTGGGAACTTGGCAATTTGATTTCGCCTATAAATCTGTCCTCTCTCACCCGCAACTTAATCTACTTATTATTTTTACCTTTATTGGCGGTGTCATTGCGGCCTTTATTACAGGCTATCGCTTGTTTAATGAATATCACATTTTACAGGCGATGAAGGAAACACAACACGATTTTTCTGAAATGGAAAAGCTCGGTGATGATGGTGGCGTTACGCGTCTCGTGCGCGCTGCCGAGCCCGGAATCGTTATCAAATCACCTCGTCTCTTCGGTGAAGTCTATCGACAGATTATGGGTGAGCTCCTTACAACGCGAACCTTACGGGTCTCGCTTGCTCAACGCACGGCGCTTTTTGAATCGCTTAAAGAGTCGATGGCGAGTGAGCGATCATTTACTACTTACCTGACTGGCACATTAATTCTCATGGGCCTCATCGGGACGTTTATCGGCTTGATGGAAATGGTTGCCTCTGTCGGCGGTATCGTCGGCGGATTAGCGAAAGCGGGAACGGGTTCAGACGAAGCTATTAAGAGCGTCATTCGCGATCTTGAGGCACCACTCGTCGGCATGGCGACAGGTTTCTCGGCCTCCCTCTTCGGTCTCTTCGGATCATTATCGCTTGGCCTTATTTCGCGTTTTATGAATGCGGCGATGATGGCCTTGCGTCACGATTTCGAAGGATGGTTAACGCGGATTGGTTCGCTTGAGGGACAAGGCGCTTCATCAGGCGCGAGTGTTGGTTCAAACGATGCAGGAATTGTAACATTAGCGAGCACATTGCTCGGGGCCTTCAGAACAACGCAAGGGTTGATAACGCGAAGCGCCGAAGTGATGAAAAAGCTCGGCGATCGTCAAGAAACGCAGACATCAGCTTTATCCATGCTTGTGGAACAGGTTGAGTCACTTTCTCTTCGTCAGGCTAATATTTTTCAGCAGATGAAGAAGCTTGACGTCATTAGTGATTCAGTCGAACGACT
>CANGSG010000190.1 GCA_947456435.1 Hyphomicrobiales bacterium | reverse complement strand
GTGATCGTTCGTTTGGTGGATGGCCCCCGCAAACCCTATTCAAAAAAAGCGCGCCGCGAAGCGGAAGCGGCGCTCAAAGCGGCGAAAGAGTCCGAAGAGTCATGAGCGCCTTCCGACCGACGATTTTGATTTTTGATTCCGGTGTCGGCGGCCTCACTGTGCTTGAACCGATCCGCGCCGCGCGGCCTGACGCGCATTTTGTCTATCTCGGTGACACTGCATTTTTTCCCTATGGCGAACGGGAAGAGGATGAATTGATTGCACGCGTCGTGAGCGTCATCGACAAGGCGGTGGCGCAGTACAAACCCGATCTTGTTGTGATCGCGTGCCACACCGCCTCAACGCTCGTGCTGCCCGCCTTACGCGCACGCCTGACGATCCCGATTGTCGGCACTGTGCCCGCCATCAAACCGGCGGCGGAAAGCTCACAAAGTCGTCTCATCTCGGTGCTGGCCACGAAAGGCACGGTGAAGCGCGATTATACCACCGCTCTCATTCGCGATTTTGCGGGTGATTGCGAGGTGACCCTTGTCAGTGCTGCGCGCCTTGCGGGCTTGGCTGAAGACGCGCTCCATGGCCTACCCGTCGCTGACGCTGATCTCCGCGCGGAGATCGAGCCTGCCTTTATCGAAAAAGGCGGACGCCGAACGGATCGGGTTGTGCTCGCCTGCACCCATTATCCCCTTCTTCTTGCGGGGCTTGAGCGCGTTGCGCCCTGGCCTGTGACATGGATCGATCCGGCGCCCGCGATTGCAAGGCGGGTGGTTCAACTCCTTGGGGACTCCCCAATCGGGGCTCAAGGTGCGGATGATGGGTTTGTGATGCTGACCGGCGCCGATGACTGGTCCCCATCGCTCCTCTCCGCCTTTGCCGAACGGGGGCTTAGCCCCATCGCGATTTGACATCATCGGTCACTATGAGTATTCAACCGCCAACGTCTGGCGGGTCCTTGGGGCCCGCTCGTCGTTTTTAACGCTCCCGTGATCGTTTTTCATTGAAATTCGGTCTGTCGGCCTGAGAGATTGGGCAAAGGATGGGCGCGTTCCTCGAAACTTCGCTCAAACTTATGAGGAACAGCGATGACTAAGCGTATTGACGCCAAGCACAAAATTGATCGCCGTCTCGGCGAGAATATCTGGGGCCGTCCGAAGAGCCCTGTAAACCGCCGCGAATATGGTCCAGGCCAACACGGTCAGCGCCGCAAAGGCAAAATGTCCGACTTCGGCACGCAGTTGCGCGCCAAGCAGAAGGTCAAGGGCTATTACGGCAACATCTCGGAAAAACAGTTCCGCCGTTATTATCATGAAGCGCTTCGCCTTAAGGGTGACTCAGGCGAAAACCTGATCGGCTTGCTCGAGCGCCGTCTCGACGCGGTCGTCTATCGCGCGAAATTCGTAGCCACGGTGTTCGCTGCACGCCAGTTCATCAATCACGGCCACGTGAAGGTGAATGGTCGCCGCGTGAATATCAGCTCCTATCAGGTCAAAGTAGGCGATGTGGTGGAAGTAAAAGAATCTTCACGTGAACTCACAGTGGTTCTGGCAGCGAGCCAGCTCACTGAGCGCGATACGCCTGATTACATCGAAGTCGATCACAAGAAGATGTCGGCAAAATTCATTCGCATTCCGGCGCTGTCCGATGTGCCCTATCCGGTACAGATGGAACCATCGCTCGTTATCGAATTCTATTCACGCTGATCTTTTCAAGATCGGTCCGAAATACAAAACCCGCCAGAAATGGCGG
This sequence comes from Hyphomicrobiales bacterium, assembly GCA_947456435.1. Taxonomy (GTDB): domain Bacteria; phylum Pseudomonadota; class Alphaproteobacteria; order Rhizobiales; family Beijerinckiaceae; genus CAIUPE01. The sequence goes on along the minus strand of CANGSG010000190.1, from coordinate 1,799 downwards.
GTTTTTTGTTTTGTGACCGCATCATGGGGAAGACACGAAATGACGCTCGCTGCCTTTTATTCAGGGCAATCGAGGTCAAATCATATTTGATAAAGTTTTATGTTTTGATGGTGGGCGCACTAGGGCTCGAACCTAGGACCCGCTGATTAAGAGTCAGCTGCTCTACCAACTGAGCTATGCGCCCATCAAAACAAAGGCGGGGACTCATCCCCGCACGGCAGGGTGAATAGCAAGCGTTACAGCGCGATGCAAGGGCTAACGATAAAGCCTGTGGATGAAATCGGATCTGACCTTCGCCCTTCGCACAGATAATCGATCATGGTATGAACTATGCAAGGTCGTTGATGATGCGTGACGGGGTGTCATTCATCCGACAGGACAGGAGCCTATGGCACGAGAGCGTCAATCCGTTCTCTTCTCCGATGAAGTCGAAGCACTTAGCCACGCTTTCGACAGAGCCCCTCCCCCACGCGCGTTACAGCTCAGCTTACGCTTGAAATCACTCGTCAAAACCGGATCATTTGCATCCGCGATGATCATTTTATCTTATGGCGAGATGACGCCTCACGACACGCAACTTGCTTTGCGCGATGAACAAACGCAGTCCGAGCCGACATGGCTGATGCTGCAACGCTTTCCTCTCGCGCTCACCATAGATGCGTCTTGGCCTGTGCCTGATCTCACGATGCCGACACTTACCCTTTTGGCGATACCAAAAGCGATCCCACCCATTAAACCCAAATCATCTTCTCAAGCCGCCACAATTCGCGCGGGCGATAATCCGTCATCCAACGACTTATCGCGGCAGGCTGCAGCAGCCGTCAAAGGTCCATCAAAAGGAGGAACAGTCGCGAGCGTAACTCCAGGACCAAGCGGAACAACGGGATCACCAAGACCTTCAGTCAAACCGACCCCAAACAATCCGCTCACAAATCTGGTTAGCAATATTGTTTCCGGATTCAAACAATTGCCATCGTCTCGAAACGCGAGCAGCGGGTCCAACAAGGCCATCCAATCCTTGACGAGTGGCGCAATTCGCAGCGCGATCGAGTCAGCGCGATCAACAAATTCAGAATTCAGCGGCTCAAATTTTGGAAGCAAATCATTTGGCGGCCCATCCTTCAGCGGTCTCAAAAAAGGCTAGAGCCCGCTTCCTTCTCTTAAAGAAAACGGGCTCTATATTTTGATTGATTGAAGAGAGCGGTAATGAGCGCTCAGCTTGCCATGGCCTGCGCGTTCGGCCCGCGTGTGCGCTTCACCATCAAGCGATTGAGCGCGGCGAGATAGGCGCGGGTTGAAGCAACGAGCGTATCCGGATCAGCAGCCTTCGCCGTTACCGAGCGACCATTTTCGCCCAACCGCACCGAGACTTCCGCTTGCGCGTCTGTGCCTTCAGTGACGGCATGAACCTGATAGAGTTCAAGCTCGGCCTCATTCGGCACCAAAGCTTTGATGGCGTTGAAACACGCATCGACAGGACCATTGCCGCGCGCTTGAACGGTCTTATGCGTACCGCCAATGTTCAATGTGAGCGTTGCGAGTTGCGGGCCTTGCGTACCGGCAATCACGGTGAGGCTTTCAACCTTGATCGGATCGGCACCCGAATTCATCTCGTCGCCCACAAGCGCTTCGATGTCTTCGTCATAGACATGCTTTTTACGATCAGCCAAATCTTTCATGCGGTTGAAGGCTTCTTCAAACGCGTTCTCGCCCAATTCATAGCCCAACTCTTTGAGCTTATCGCGGAACGCGGCGCGGCCTGAATGTTTGCCCATCACCAGCGATGTTTTTGACACGCC
>CANGSG010000189.1 GCA_947456435.1 Hyphomicrobiales bacterium | reverse complement strand
TCATTCCCATGGCGCCGGTTGAGTGGGGTAAGAAGGTTGATTCGGTTCTCAGCATCATGAAGGAGCGTCATCCGCTCGTTCATGGTATCCGACGCATCATGGAGTTTGATAAAGATCCGCGTGCTTTGACCCTCAGCGCACCCTTTATCGAAGGCGTGAATTGCCTCGAAAAATATGATTACTCCTTTGATATCAATCCGAACTATACGCAGATGGATATCATCCGCGAATTTGTTCCGAAGATTTCTTCAAATGTGCCCCTCATTCTTGATCACTGCGGCAAGCCGGGCATCGCGCAAGGTGCGCTTTCGCAATTCCGCGATGATCTCCGTGATCTCGCTCGTTATAAAAATATGTGGGTGAAACTGTCTGATCTTCCACCCTATGCCGGCCCTCATTGGACCCGCGAACAACTCTTTCCTTATATCGCCGCGACCATTGATATTTTCGGCCCCGAGCGCGTGATTTATGCCGGCGATTATCCGATCCTCTTACAATCAACCACAATGGAAGAATGGGTTGAGCTTCTTGATGAAGCCTTTGTGAAGCTTGGGCTTACTGAAAACGAAACACGCATGATTTATCGCGAGAACGCGATCAAATTTTATAAACTGAGTATGTGAGTCTCCCGTGGCCCGCGTTTCAACAAAGGTAAAGCCAGAGCTGATCCCCAAGCGGCAAGCACCGCTTGAGAGTGATCTGGCTTTCTCTAATCTTTTTGCCCAAGCGCGCAAACCTGCACCCAAAACTGAAACAGCAGGCGTTAATTCCGAGCGGCGTTCTATTTCCGAGCAAGTCGCCCATCGTATTCTCTCGATGGTGAAATCGGGTAATCTGCGGACCGGTGATCGTCTGCCAACAGAGCAACAAATGGGTATAGCCTTTGGGATATCGCGCCCCGCTCTGCGCGAGGCGTTAAAAGCTTTATCCTTGATGGGCATTCTCGAGAGCCGCCAGGGCGGCCGTTATTCCGTGACTGATCTTTCACCGAGTCGTTTGATTGCGCCCTTCAATGTGATGCTCTCGACCAACGACTTCGATGTGAATGAGCATTTCGAAGCGCGCCTCGTTGTCGATATAGAACTTGTGCGCCTTTGTGCACTTCGGGCGAGCGCTGAACAACGCGAGCGGATAATGAAGCACGCCGTCGATGGACGCGCCTTTTTTCAAGATTCAGTCGGCTTCCGTTTGCTTGATATCGAATTTCATCAAGCCCTCAATGATGGCGCGGATAACCGCATGCTCTCTGCTATGGCGCAGGGGCTCTATGATGTTGGCCTGGATGTTCGCCGCGTTGCCAGCGAAATGAAGGGTAACATCAAGAAAAGCGTCATCCAGCACATCGAAATAGCTGAAGCCATTGCCAATCGTGATCCTGTGAAAGCGACAAAGGCCTATCGTCGTCATTTGGAACATGTGCGCGACACAACCTTAGCGGCCATGCGCAAAGTTGATCAAAATTAGGAGAGACCATCATGCCCAAGCAAATCGCCTTCCGAATGAATTTATTCCCCGGACAAGCGGCAGAGTATAAAAAACGCCATGATGAGGTTTATCCCGAATTGAAAAAAGCACTGAAAGACGCTGGTGTTTCAGATTATTCGATTTGGCTTGACGCAGAGAGCTATCATCTCTTCGGCATACTCACTTTGTCGGACGACAATACACTTGATAAGGTTCCTGAGCTTGAAATTACAAAGAAATGGTGGGCCTTCATGCGCGATATCATGGCGGCGGATGCAGACAATGTACCGGTTCAAATTCCTTTGAAACAAGTTTTCTATTTGCCTTAACTTCAACCGTGCGCAACAAAGATACGGGATTTTCACCATGACAGGTTCATCCGAATTCCGGATCAACGCGGTTCGCGCTTATACCCTCGCTCCCGCAGCCACTGCCGGCGCCTATTTCAAACAGGAAGCCAACGCCAAACATTGGCTGGTTGACAGTTTGATTTCAAATCCCATGTCGGGCCATGAGCGCTATCGTGAAAAGCGCTCAAGCTGGGGCATTGGTACAATCGGAAGTCTTGTTGTCGAAATCGAAACCGAAAGCGGCCATCGCGGCGTCGCGTCAGGCACAGGCGGCGTGCCTGCGTGCTGGCTCATCAAAAATCATTTCAGCCGCTTTCTGGTGGGCGAAGACGCGCGCAACATCAACCGTATTTGGGATGAGCTATATCGGGCGTCATTACCTTATGGCCGTAAGGGTCTCCCCATCATGGCGATCAGCGCGGTCGATCTTGCCTTATGGGATCTTGTTGGCAAAGTGAGACATGAGCCGGTCTATAATCTCATCGGCGGCTTGAGCCGCGACGAAATATCATTCTACTGCACAACACCCGAACCGCTGGCGATTAAATCCTTGGGCTTCTGGGGCGCGAAAGTGCCGCTGCCGCATAGTCCTTATGAAGGCCGCGCGGGTCTAAAAAAGAATGTCGAATTTCTCGAACTTCATCGCACAAATTTGGGTCTCGATTATCCTTTGATGGTCGACTGTTACATGTCCCTCACCGTCCCTTACGCGATTGAACTGGCAGAAGCTTGCAAGGATCTCGATATATATTGGTGGGAAGAAGTGCTCTCTCCTGATGATACAGAGGGCTATCGCGCGATCCGTGCGGCGCATCCGACACTCAAATGGACCACGGGCGAGCATGAATATACCCGCTTCGGCTTCCGTCAAATGATTGAAGAGCGCCTCATCGATATTATTCAGCCGGATGTGATGTGGGTCGGTGGCATGACGGAACTGTTACGCATCGCCGCCCATGCGTCGGCCTATGATGTGATGGTGATCCCGCATGGCAGCGGCCCCTATTCCTACCATTTCATCGCGAGCCAAACCGGACCCGCATTTTGTGAATATGTGGCCGCCAGTCCCGATGGAAAATCGATCGCACCCGTGTTCGGACATCTTTTCACCGGCGAAGATATGCCCGATAAAGGTCACCTGAAAGTGTCAACTCGACCGGGTTTCGGCATGGAGATTGCGGATCGTACGATCCTCAAAGAATATCAGGGATAGACGGCCTTTATGAGCGATACGTTTCTTGGCTTTGATATCGGAACCTCGTCGATCAAAGCGCTGTTGATTGATAAATCCCAAAAGCTTTTGGCTGAAGCCAATATTCCTATATCAATTTCTAGGCCGCAACCCTTGTGGTCGGAACAAGATCCCGAAGAATGGTGGCAAGCCTGTCTTGGCGCAGTCTCTGAGGTGAAACAAAAAGCGCCTGAGGCGTTTTCGCGATTAAAGGCCATAGGTCTTTCCGGTCAACAACATGGCTCTGTCTTTTTAGATGAAGACGGACAGGTACTACGCCCTGCCATTCTTTGGAATGACGGACGATGCGGCAGGGAAGCGGAAGAGTTTCAAGCTAGTCTTCCCGATTTTCTCGACCGCGCGTCCAATTTATCGATGGTCGGATTCACGGCGCCGAAAGTGCTGTGGGTGAAGCGCCACGAGCCGGATATTTTTGCCCGCACAAAAAAGATTCTTCTCCCGAAAGATTATATCCGGTTCAGGCTCTCGGGCGATTATGTTTCAGAAATGTCGGATGCAGGCGGTACGCTTTGGCACGATGTTAAAAATCGTACATGGG
>CANGSG010000188.1 GCA_947456435.1 Hyphomicrobiales bacterium | reverse complement strand
GCCGCCGGCCTCCCAAAACGAGACCCAAGCCCACAACACCATTCAGAACAATCATCACGGCGGCATAGACTGTATCGCGCGCAACAAATTCTGATCCCGGGGCAGCGGAGAGCAAAATTGAAACGATCAGCGCGACTTCGATGATTGTCACGGCGACCGCAAGAACAAGAGAACCCAAGGGTTCGCCCACGCGCAGCGCAATAATTTCAGCATGATGGACGGCTGCGAAAACGGAAACACTCAACGCCAGAAGGGCTAAGCTACCGGAAGTCAAATCTATTCTCGTCGCGTCCATCACAAAGAGGGCGCCTAAAAGCGCTGCAGACAAAAGAGGCCCGACCCAAGACCAATAAGGCAAAGGATGCGTTTTCCCGGCGGCGCTCACCATGATCCTTCCTCAAGATTAGCGTGACTCTGGGGCCCCGGACGTTCGAATGCGTCTCGTGGGAATGAATTGATCATGCACTCAATGCTTGTCGGCCGAAATGCGATCCGTCCAAGCGAGCATCAAACCAGAGACAACAAACGTCATGTGAATTGCCACATACCAGATCAAATCGCGGTCAGATATATTATCAATATCCATGAAGCTTTTCAGAAGTTGAATGCCCGAAATCGCAACGATTGAAGATAAAAGCTTCAACTTCAAGCCGCTGAAATCAATCTTCGCCATCCACTCCGGCCAATCCGGATGATCGCGCGCTTCGATTTTCGAAACGAAATTTTCGTAGCCCGAAAAAATCACGATCACAATCAGAGAGCCCGTCAGCGTCAAATCGACAAGCGTCAAAACACCGAGAATGACATCGGATTCTTTTGCATCAGGAATGCGCATCGCAAAATGCCAGGCTTCCTGCATCGTCTTGAAGAGTAAGAAGCTGAGTGCCGCGACGAGCGCCAGATAGAATGGCGCCAGTAACCAACGGCTGGCAAAGAGCACACGTTCAATTGTCTTCGAAATCATAGACATCCTCATTCCGCAGCTAGACCAACGCCGATGGGACAACTCACTCCCGTGCCGCCCAAACCGCAATAGCCGTTTGGATTTTTAGCAAGATATTGCTGGTGATAGTCTTCTGCAAAGTAAAATACGGGTGCAGGGATTATTTCTGTTGTGATAGCACCATAACCAGACGCTAAGAGCCGTTTTTGAAAAAGTTCACGCGAAGCTTCCGCCGCGAGGCGCTGCGCCTCTGAATAAAAATAAATCCCCGAGCGATAGGTGGTGCCAATATCATTGCCCTGCCTCATGCCTTGCGTGGGATCGTGGCTTTCCCAAAATTCTTTCAAAATCGCTTCGAAGGAAATCCGAGCCGGATCAAAAACAATTTTAACGACCTCATTATGACCGGTTAGGCCCGTGCAGGTCTCTTCATAAGTCGGGTTGGGCGTGATCCCGGCGGCATAGCCAACCGCCGTGACGTGGACGCCCGGCAAAGACCAGAAGCGACGCTCCGCACCCCAAAAGCAGCCCATGCCGACCAACGCCGTCTCCAACCCCTCAGGATAGGGCCCTTTAAGCGGATGCCCGTTCACATAATGCCGCTCAGCAGTGGGGAGCGGTTGAGAACGCCCCGGTAAGGCCTCGGCCGGTGTTGGCATACGCGCCTCTTTCCGAAATCCAAACATGGTGCCCTCGCCCTCTGCTGTGAAAGCCCTATTTAGCGTTTTTGTCGGGCTAATTCGAGCCCCCTGTGCGATTATGGCGCGCTCTTCAAGCGGTTGCGGGTTGCACCCGCGCCTGTGTTGGCTATAAGGGCAGCCTCTGCGACAGGTGCGTGACAATCGTCGCCGATGCAGTGAAGGTGTGGCCGAGTGCAAAGCCCGCGCAAAGCGTGGGCGTCCTGACAAAGGACATCGGTTCACGTCTTCATAATAATTCCCGTGCGCCTTATCGCGCATGTACTGAGACGGAGGGGTGGCCGAGTGGTTGAAGGCGCACGCCTGGAAAGTGTGTATACGGGAAACCGTATCGAGGGTTCGAATCCCTCTCCCTCCGCCACAAAACAACCCGCAGCCTTTTTACTTGGCCTTCCGCTTGCGCGATTCCCCGATTGATTAGCCCTTTAGCGTTGAGGACTTACATTTGACCAAGCCACAACTTTCCGAAGCCCTGATCAGCGAAGCCATCGCGCTTGCTTGGGCTGACGATGTGTCCTTTGAAATGATCAATGAAAAACTTGGTCTAACCGAACCTGATATCATTCTCTTGATGAGGGGCGCGTTAAAGCCATCAAGTTTTCGGCTTTGGCGCAAGCGCGTTTCGGGCCGCAAAGCCAAACACAAAATGCTTTTGCGGGGCAAAGAAATAAAATTTACTTTAAACGATGCACGCCGTCTCGACGATGAAACGGAAACACTTGATCGATTTGAATAAGCCGATTGCAGGCGATAAAAGCAGCTGCCCCTTAATGGCTCTTCGGAAAATTCTTTGTCTGAACCCAGGCTTGAGCCAGTTTTTCAAGCGTCATCGAAGCCTCATCCCGTGACGGCGCTTTGTTCGGCTTCGCCGCTTGCGGCCTAGGCATTTTCGGCTGAGACGCTCGCTCCATTGATAGAGGCGAAACGCGCTGAGGCGGCTCAGCCAATTTTGCTTTGGCTGCCGCGAGTGCCGCTTGAAGATCAATCGGCGGTTTCTTGGCCATCGGCTTAACCCCATTCCCACGAGGTCTAACCATACCACAATTTACCAGACATTGCCGAGTCCCGCCTACGGAGGAGTTGGGCGCAAAACTGGCCCTTTGCGCCCGCTCTTCTCAATATCGATAAGTGCAAACTTCTCGTTGCTGATCCTCATCAAAGTAGCAACGCTGTTGTTTATGGTAACGCGGACGTGTCATATCCGCCCCCGCCGCGCCAATGGCTGCGCCGGCAACGCCCCCAACAACCGCACCGCCCGTCGTTCCGGTTGTAACGCCGCCAACAATAGCGCCACCAGCACCACCAATCATCGCGCCTTGTGCCATGCGCTGATCACGTGCCGTCGCACACGCCGCAAGACTAAGACATAGACCTGATATCAGTAGAATTCTTTTCATAAGGCACCCCTAACAAAAGGCAAAATTAATTGGCCTATTGAAACAACCCACGCCTGTTCAAATCGTTCCCCCCGACCGAAAAACTACACATATGACTCTTGTGAGACTCACGATCCCGCGATGATACGTTCAGCTTCGAGAGTGACTGAATAATCATTAAATTTGCGAATAGTCGCATCAAGTGCCGCCACGCGTCGTGCGGAGGCTGACCAATTCGCAAGACTAAAGGCGTTATCGGCAAGCCAATTCAAAGAAGTCTGCACTTGAAGAAAGGCCGCAGCCGTTTGCATGACATCGCCGAGCGACATATCTCCGCTCAGATATTTCGGCGCGCATAAGACCACTGGCACAATGGGGGCGATAAGGTTGTTGGTTGTGGCAAAGCTTATGATTTTAGTTTGCCCGCGGATAACTTTAATCCACCGTTTCAGCAATTGGTCGAAAAAAATGTCAGGTCCACTATAGGACTGCGCGCCTTCACTTACATCAGAGTTGGCACCGTGAATGTTTTCCGTCAAAAAATAGCGGAAATCACCTTCGGCTGCTGCCTTTTCTTCTACATTTTTGACGAGCGGAACGCAT
>CANGSG010000187.1 GCA_947456435.1 Hyphomicrobiales bacterium | reverse complement strand
TGCGCTTGGCGTTGACGGGCCTTGAACATGGCCCTGAATTAAAACTGATGTTGCCTTTGATTGGCGAGGCTGAAACGCGGCGTCGTTTGAGCGCGTAATTATTCGGTAATCGCGGCCGCACCGGGGGCACGCAAGATTCTGATCTTGCGCTTTGTACCATCGGCGCTCACGATCTCGCGTATTTCCCCAGCACCAATTGGCACGATATCTGTTCCCGCAGGAATCGCGCTTTGCAACACGGCCATATTTTGCGGAGGAATAGGCGCAGGAATGGGCTCGCCCTTTTTGGGTTTCGTCTTAGGTGGCGTTCGTAAGTCCCGTGGGCGTGATAGTTCTTGCGCTTTCAATTCTGATATTTGTGCATCGGGTGAACCATTCGCATCGAGAATGCGTTCAGCATCGGCCAATGTTTCAGCCCATGTTTTACCAGGCACGCGGCAAGAGCAACTTGAATCAAGTGAAGTACGATAATGATAGGCTGTTGGCAGAGCCGTGTAGGCCAGTCCACTCTCAGCTTCAATGGCGCCATCAACTTCGCGATCATTCGGCTGCAAATAAAGATTCACAACCGCGCCGGGGCAAGACGCCTTACACAATTCGATATCGGTCGCGATGCGACCATTGGTGCCGAATTGATTGATCGGAAAAAAATATCCGTCGCATGACCGAACACAGATTGTGCGAAAACCGCTTTGAAGGCCCAATTCAGGGCGCGAGAACGGATCATCCGGCATTTCGGAGGATTGCAACCCGCTTTGCGCGCCGCCAACTAACGAGCCGACGCCGGCTTTTGCTTGGCCATTGGCCGCGCCGGGTACGCAGGTTGTTTCAATCGCGGTTTTGAGTCCCAATCTTTGTTGTTGCAACTCGTCCGAGCCGCCGCGCGCCGCTTCCGTTCTCAACGCTTCGATGTCTTGTTCGAGCTGGCCGATTTGCGCTTCCAGCGCCGCGCATTTGGCAGGGGCTGGCGCCGAGATCAAAGGAAGTCTCAAATCCGAGCACCCGATTGATTTCGCGTAAGCCGCTGTTTTGTCATGTTCGCGCCGCGCTTTTTTAATTTGCGATTCGAAAGAGACATCGCTTGCATTGGCTATCGATTGCTCAACCGCCGCCAGTTCCGCTTTCAGATTATCGCAATAGGCATTGGTCTGCTGCTGCGCCACCGCGGGTAGGGCAAGCAGGCTGGCGCAGAATGCCAAAAAGACCGAGCGAAGGGGGCGCAAAAGGAGCATAACCGGGATCAATGAAGGGCTGATGCCTTGAGAGGCCCGAGGATAGCGTCAATTTCAAGGCCGGGCCGACAACCGACCCCCTCATTCCACCCTTGCTCGGTCGCGTCAAGCGCCGGGGCTTAGTCTTGGCAGGTGATGAGATAGGCCGGCGCGGCAATCGGGCGGACTTTATCCTGCGAGAGCGACCCTGTGATGTCTTCTGGCGCTGCCACTTCGAAACGAACAGAGTGGTTCATGCCCTTAACCTGGCACCAGGAGTCGGCCACGAGTTTGGCGCACGCATTACCCTCGGAAAGACAATCATCCATGCCATAGCCATCATCGGTGGGGACGGCGAAGGTCTTTTCGGTCGCGTGAGAAAGGGACGGGGAGAGACAGGCCGCGAGAACCGCGGCGAACATTACAAAACGCATCAGTGATAAGGTCCGGAGCTAGAATTTTCCGCAAAATCCCCTCTATTGATTGAAACATGGTTAAAATTGGCCACAAAAAATGATGTTTTGGCATCAAAGCATGAGAGGCGCGGCTTGACGGGCGCGCTCGTGATCGGCACTATAAGGTCCATGAAACTGACCTCGCCGATCTGCATTTGCGGAATTATTACCAGCTAATCGCTTAGCTGGCCGGGGCCGTTTTACTCTTCTGATCCAGAGCAAAGATGACCGGGGCCAGCAAGGCAGGAGCCCCCATGTCGTTATCGCTTTACAATACGCTCACACGCAAGAAAGAAGCCTTCGCGCCAATCGATCCGGCGCATGTGCGGATGTATGTCTGCGGCCCGACCGTTTATGATTTCGCCCATATTGGCAATGCGCGGCCGGTGATTGTCTTCGATGTGCTTTATCGCTTACTCCGCCATCTCTATGGCGAACAGCATGTCACCTATGTGCGCAACATCACCGATGTTGATGACAAGATCAATGATCGAGCAGCACGTGATTATCCGAATTTGCCGTTAAACGACGCCATTCGGAATGTAACCGAAAAAACAGCGGCGCAATTTCATGCCGATGTCGCAGCCCTCGGATGTCTGCCGCCGAATGTTGAACCGCGCGCGACTGATAACATTCAAGAGATGATTGGAATCATCAATCGCTTGCTTGCCAATGGTCACGCTTATATCGCGAAAGGCGATCATGGCCGTGAAGTGCTTTTTGAAGTCGGTCGTATGGCGGCCTATGGCGCACTCTCTAACCGCAAGCTTGATGAGCAGATCGAAGGCGCGCGCGTGGCTGTCGAAGCGCATAAAAAACATCCCGCCGATTTTGTGTTGTGGAAAGAGTCTTCCGCGTCTGAGCCGGGCTGGACTGGACATTTTGTAGAGCGCGGTGAAAGCGTTTCAATTTATGGCCGCCCCGGCTGGCATATCGAATGTTCAGCCATGAGTCACCGTTATCTTGGCGAGACATTCGACATTCATGGCGGTGGGATTGATCTTATTTTTCCGCATCATGAAAATGAAATTGCGCAAAGCTGCTGCGCCTTTGATACGTCCCGCATGGCGAATGTCTGGATGCATAATGGCTTTCTACAAGTTGAAGGTCAGAAAATGTCGAAGAGCCTCGGCAATTTCGTGACCATCAATGAATTGTTGGCGAGTGAGAAATTTGGTGGCCGGTCATGGTCGGGTGAAGTCTTGCGTCTTGCGATGTTGAAGACGCATTACCGCCAGCCGATTGATTTCACCGTGAAAGCACTCGAAGAGGCTGAGAAAACGCTCGCGAATTGGGCTGAACTTGCAGGTCGTCATAAAGTCTCGCTGACGTCCGGCCCTATTGAGCCGGCTTTGCTTGAAGCCTTGCAAGATGATTTGAACACGGCCGCCGCTTTTGCCGTGTTGTCTGATTTGGCGCGTAAGGCGCGTGCGAATTTTAATGATGCGCAACAACTCGCATATTGCGCGGATTTTTTGGGGTTCAATACAAAGAGCTGGTTCTCCCGTTCTGAATTTAATGATGCAATTGGCGGCCTTGATCCGGTCCTTAAGGAAAAGGCCGAAGCACTCATTGCCGAGCGCCTAGACGCGCGCCGCAATAAAGACTTCGCCGAGTCGGATCGTATTCGTGATGAGTTACTCGCCATGGGTATCCAATTGAAAGACGGCAAAGACCCTGTGACGGGCGAGCCCACAACCGCGTGGGAGGTGAAGCGATGACCTCGCTTTCATTGTCCGTCATGGCGAGGAGGTCCAAAGGACCGACGTGGCAATCCAGCCTTTCCTTTAACCATCAACTGGATTGCTTCGCCTTCGCTCGCAATGACGATTTATCATTGGAGCGCATGCGATGACATCATCCGCGCCGGCGCTTCGCCCCCTTTTGCCCAGAGATGTTCCGTTCCTTTTACGTATGACGCGTGGGAGTATCGAGCAATTGGCGCAAGATGAATAT
>CANGSG010000186.1 GCA_947456435.1 Hyphomicrobiales bacterium | reverse complement strand
GGCGGAAGAAGTAGAATTGCTGTTCTCAATCATCCGTGATCTTACCTCGCGCGCGTCCTTTATCTTTGTGTCACACCGTATGGATGAAGTGCTCGCCATCTCCGATCGCATTTATGTGATGAAGGATGGCGCCGTGGTTGATGTTGTCAAAAAGGGCGATACGACAATTGAGGCGATTCAACACAAAATGGTTGGTCGCGCGGTCGATAAGGAATATTACCGCGAGCGGCGGCAAAAGCCCTTTGATGCAAGCCGCGTTCTTGTGGAACTCGATCATGTTTCATTACCCGGTCGTGTGCAGGATATATCACTTAAAATCCATGCCGGTGAAGTGCTCTGTCTTGTGGGGGCAGAAGGCTCGGGGCGCGAAGCGATTGTGCGCACCATCTATGGCATGGTGACGCCTGTTGCTGGTGCGATGACAATCAAAGGGCAGGGGCTTGCTGATATCTCGCCACGCGCAGCGGCGGAAGCGGGTGTCGGTTATGTGCCGCGCGAGCGGAAGATCGAAGGCATTGTCAGCGGCATGAGCGTTTATGAAAATATAACGCTTGCGCAACAGGACAAATTTTCAAAATTCGGAATTCTCAATATCAGCGCCGAGCGTCAGCTTGCACGCGACTGGATCAAGAAACTCGCGATCAAGGCCTCTTCGGAAAATGCTGATGCCGGAAATCTCTCTGGTGGCAATCAGCAGAAGGTCGTTTTGTCAAAATGGCGTTCGGCGGGATCCGATATCATGTTGCTCGATCATCCGACACGCGGCCTCGATATCGGTGCGAAGGAAGATGTCTATGAAATGATCCGCGATATGTCGGATGCCGGTGTCGGCATTCTGCTCGTTGCCGATACATTTGAGGAAGCCATCGGGCTTGCGCATACCATCATCGTGATCAAGGACGGCAAAATCCAAAAGCGCTTCGAATATGGCGCTGCGGCCAAGCCTGCTCCTTATGATCTTCTGCATGCCATGGCTTAGCGAGGTGCGAATATGACACTCGAGCGCATCAAACCGCATCTGCCATGGATCACGCTGATCGTGCTGGTCATCATTGTCAGCGTGATCGATCCGAATTTCTTGAACCCGCAAAGCATGATGAGCCTGGCGGCGGATATTGTGCCGCTTTTCATCATGGCGCTCGGGATCACTTTTGCAATCTATATCGGCGGTATTGATCTCTCGGCTCAGTCCATGGCCAATATGGTGACCGTTGTCGCCACTGTCTTTCTTGCTTCAATGGGCGCATGGGTGGCCGCCTTATGTGTTTTGGCGGGTGCGCTGCTTGGTGCGTTTGCTGGCTTTGTGACTACGCTGTTTATGGTCCCGTCTTTCATCTCGACGCTCGCCGTCGGTGGTGTTGCCTATTCGGTTGCGCGTTGGTTATCAGGTCAACGTTCCGTGTCGATGGATGCCGCACAGCGTGACGAATTGTTTGGCTGGATGATCGGCACGACGCAGGGCATCCCGAATGAGCTTTTGATTGCCGCGGGGCTGTTGTTGATCTGTTGGTTCATCGAGCGCCGCACCATGCTCGGGCGCAATCTCAAAGCCATTGGCGCGGGTGAGCTTGCAGCTGTTGCATCGGGCATACCGGTGGCACGTTATAAGATTGCCGCGTTCGCGCTTTCTGGTGGACTTGCTGCTTTGGCCGGCTTGCTTTTCGCGGTGAAATTGTCGGGCGGCGCGCCGAATGTCGCCAACGGATTTTTACTACCGGCAATTGTCGCGGTGCTCGTTGGCGGCACGCCTTTGACCGGGGGTGTCGGTGGTGTGATCAACACGATGATTGGCGCGCTCATTGTGGCCGTTATTCGGGCCTCAATGCTTTATCTCGAGATCGAAGCCACTCAACAACAAATGTTTTTCGGCTTGATCCTCATTGCCGCGATTGCGTTTACGATCGATCGCGCCAAGCTGCGCATTGTGAAGTGACGATCATGTCCGAGATGCGCGCCGCCGTACTCGTTGCGCCAAAGCGGTTTGAACTGCAAACGCGCCCGATGCCGCATCCGAAGGCCGACGAGGTGCTTGTTGAAATTGAGCGCGTCGGCATTTGCGGTACGGATATGCATATCTTCCATGGCCATTATGCCGCTGATAAATTGCCGCTTGTCCCGGGGCATGAATTTGTCGGTCGGGTTCATGAGAATGGCGCGGACTCAAAGCGCTTTAAGGTTGGCCAGCGCGTTGTTGTCGATATCAATGTCGGCTGCGGCCATTGCTATTGGTGTCGGCGCAACGAGATCTTATCTTGCGAGGCCGTGCAACAAATCGGCATTTCGCGCGATGGTGCATTTTGCGAGTATCTTGCTGTGCCGGAGCGACTTATTATTCCCGTTCCCGATCAGATGGATGCCGGCCTTGCGGCTCTGACAGAGCCTGTTGCATGCGTCGTGCGCGCTGCGCGTAAAGCGAAAATGGGTTTGGCCAATTCTGTTGTCATTCTGGGCGCGGGCCCTATCGGCAATCTGCATATTCAACTCATGCGCCTTTTAGGCGTTGCGCCCATCATCGCCTTCGATCTGTCGCTTGAGCGCTGCCAAATGGCGAAGGAGGCCGGAGCCGATGCTGTAACGCATGATCCCGCCAAATTGCACGCGCTTGTTTATGCGATGACAGACGGACGCGGTGCGGATTTCGTTATCGAGAGTGTCGGAGCGACCTCCCTATATAAGGAGGCATTCAGCCTTATTCGCAGAGGGGGCCATGTCGCTTTTTTTGGGATCACGGGCGCGAATGAAACGGTCCCTGTTGATATCGTGCAAACGATCTTGCGCGAAGATAGTCTTAAAGGGTCCGTCGCCGGAATGGGCGAGGATATGCATGACGCTTTGGCTCTTCTTGCGCATGGGCGCTTCAAGACTGGTGCTTTTACACGCGCGACATTCCCGCTCGAAGATATCCAACAGGCTTTTGACAGTCTTGCTGCCCGCAGCAGCGACCTAAAAACGCAAATCCTGATCAATCCGTGATTTGCAACGCGGTGCTTTTCAGGATCAAATGATTGAGTATAGTTGCAGCATATTGTGTTCTGTCCCGGAATTGAATGATGGCGAACGGATTTGATTATGTTATTGTCGGTGGCGGGTCTGCAGGATGCGTTCTGGCAGCGCGTCTCTCTGAAAATCCCGACGCGCGCGTCTGCCTCATAGAAGCAGGTGGACAGGACAATCATCCGCTCATTCACATGCCTGTCGGCTTTTCCAAAATGACATCGGGCCCCTTCACATGGGGGCTTGTCACCGCGCCGCAGAAATATGCGAATAATCGCGAGATTCCTTATGCGCAAGCGCGCGTGCTGGGCGGCGGCTCGTCCATCAATGCCGAGATTTTCACACGCGGGCACCCGTCCGATTATGATCGTTGGGCGCATGAAGAAGGCGCAGAGGGATGGGCCTTTAAAGATATACAGAAATATTTTTTACGCTCCGAAGGCAACACGATTTTATCCGGCGCATGGCATGGTACCGATGGCCCGTTGGGTGTCTCGAATAATCCGTCTCCCAATCCGCTCTCGCGCGCCTTCGTGCAAAGCTGTCAGGAGCTCGGCATTCCCTATAATCCGGATTTCAATGGGCCTTTGCAGGACGGTGCAGGCCTTTATCAAACGACAACGTTGAACAATCGCCGTTGTTCGGTCGCGGTTGGTTATTTGCGGCCGGTACTTCATCGCTCAAATTT
>CANGSG010000185.1 GCA_947456435.1 Hyphomicrobiales bacterium | reverse complement strand
TCTCAAACAGATTGCACAAGCGGCCGATCGGCTGGGCTTTAAAGGTGTTCTCATCCCGACCGGGCGCGGTTGTGATGATCCGTTCATTACAGCCTCTGCTTTGGCCGCGCATACGGAAAGATTGAAATTTCTTGTCGCCTTGAGACCCGGTGTTGCTTCACCAACCTTTGTGGCGCGTCAAGCGGCGGCGCTCGATCGCATCTCGAATGGTCGGTATCTCGTCAATGTTGTGACGGGGGGTAACCCCACCGAACTTGCGGGCGATGGAATCTTTTTACCGCATGATGAACGCTATGCGCATACGGCGGAGTTTTTATCGGTCTATAATCGCCTCTTGCGCGGTGAGACAGTTGATCTTGATGGTCGCTATATCAAGGTGAAAGGCGCGCGGCTTGATTTCCCGCCGGTGCAAGAGCCTTCACCACCCGTATGGTTCGGCGGTTCATCTGATCCCGCAATTGATGTGGCTGCTCAATATGTCGATACTTATCTGACATGGGGTGAGCCGCTCGCTGATGTGAAATTGAAACTCGAAGCCGTGCGCGCGCGTGCGAAGGCTCATGGGCGCACTGTAAAATTTGGTTTGCGTATTCATTTGATTGTGCGCGACACGGAAGAAGAAGCGTGGGCGCAGGCCGATAAACTCATTCGTCATTTGCCGGATGAAGCAATTGAAGCCGCGCAGAAGAAGTTTGCCTCTGAATCCGACTCCATCGGTCAAAAGCGGATGAGCGCGCTTCATCAGGGTGGTCGTCGTGACAATCTCGTGATTGCGCCTAATCTTTGGGCGGGCATCGGTCTTGTGCGCGGTGGTGCGGGAACGGCCCTTGTTGGTGATCCCGATACGGTGGCCACGCGCTTGCGTGAATATCAAGCGCTCGGCATCGAGACGATTATCGCGTCGGGCTATCCGCATCTTGAAGAAGCCTATCAGACCGCTGAGCTTCTCTTCCCCAAACTCGGCATTGGCCAAGAACCGCGCATACGTCATGCGACAGCGCCCGGTGAATTTGGTGCGTCGGGCACGGGCCTGCGCGTTTCGGCATCGTGAGGACGAAGATGAACACGCTCGCGCTCCGTCAGACAAAAGATAAGTCTTTGCCAACAAAAGCAAAGCTTGTGAACGAAGTTATCGTGCCGGGCCCTTTCGCATCGCTCAAACGTTTTGTGCCGGCGATTGTGCCCTTGGCGCTTCTCGTTGTCTGGCAAGCCGCATCGAGCGGTGGTGCGCTTTCGTCAACCATCTTGCCCGCACCACTTGATGTGGCGAGGGCCTTTGTTCGCCTTCTGCTCTCGGGTGAATTGGCTGAAAATGCTGCTGTGAGCTTCTTGCGTGCGGTTTCGGGTTTGCTTGTGGGCGGCACAATCGCATTCTCGCTCGGACTCTCAAATGGGTTATCGCGACTTTCCGCGCAAGCGACCGATACGACCATCCAGATGATCCGCAACATCCCCAATCTCGCGCTTATTCCGCTCGTGATTTTGTGGTTTGGCATTGGCGAAGGCGCGAAACTTTTTCTCGTTTCGTTGGGTGTCTTCTTCCCGATTTATATCAATACGTTTCACGGCATCCGTACAGTTGATCCGCAGCTTCTCGAAATGGCGCGCTCTTATGGTTATCGCGGCTTCGCCCTGTTTCGTCGTGTGATTTTGCCGGGCGCTCTTCCATCTATCTTTGTCGGACTTCGCTACGCGCTTGGCATTATGTGGCTCACCTTGATTGTTGCCGAAACCATCGCGGCACAATCGGGCCTCGGCTACATGGCTATGAGCGCGCGTGAATTCATGCAGACGGATGTCGTGGTGCTGGCGATCTTGATTTACGCGTCGCTCGGCAAAGTGGCTGATCTGCTCGTACGCGGATTTGAAACACTCACACTGTCCTGGCATCCGGCTTACGCGAAGGGGGTGCGTCTATGAGTGCTCATGCTCTTCGTATTACGGATACTTCGCCTCAATTAGGAGCATCGATTACGCTTAACTCTGTGACGCGGTCCTTCGGCGCGTTGCGTGTCCTTGAAGGAATTGATCTCACAATAGAGCCGGGATCATTCGTTGCCATTGTTGGTCAATCGGGTTCGGGCAAAAGCACGCTTTTGCGCGTTATTGCGGGACTTGATGCGGATCACGGCGGTAGCGTTTCGATTGAGAAGAACAACGCGCCAGCAATCGCGCGCATTATGTATCAGGAACCGCGTCTTCTGCCTTGGGCAACCGTGATTGGCAATGTGGCGATGGGCTTGGGCCCTGATGTTGAAAGCCGCACGGCGCTGACACGCGCACGCCGCGCGCTTGATGCGGTGGGGCTTGGAGATCGTGCTGCGGATTGGCCCTCGATTCTGTCCGGCGGCCAAAAACAACGTGTAGCGCTTGCGCGGGCCTTGGTGAGTAAGCCTGATCTACTCGTGCTCGACGAACCCCTTGGCGCGCTTGATGCGTTAACGCGTATCGCCATGCAGAGCCTGCTCGAACAAGTTTGGCGAGATGAAGGATTCACCGCGCTTCTTGTCACGCATGATGTCACGGAAGCGCTCACGCTTGCGGATCGTATCGTGCTCATTGAGAATGGTCGCATTGCGTTGGATATAGATGTTCCGTTTGCGCGTCCGCGCCGTCGCGGTGCCGTTCAGTTCGGTGCGCTTGAAGAACAACTTCTTTCTACTCTTTTGAAAACATCACCCCGCACTGAGGAGTATGTAATATGAACCCCTCCATCGACCCTACAACCTTTCGTCAGGCTATGCGCCGTCTTGCGGGCGGTGTCAGCGTGATCACTGTGGGTTCAGGTGCTGATCGCACGGGCTTCACGGCAACCTCGGTCACATCTTTTTCGGCTGAGCCGCCACGGCTTTTGGTCTGCGTTAATCGTGAAGCCTCTTCATGGTCCACGCTTACGGATTATCGCAGTTTCGGCGTTAATCTCTTGGGCGCTGAACAACAGGATTTGGCGGATCGTTTTTCTGGCCGCACAGGCGAGAAGGGCTCCGCTCGCTTTTTCGGCACGCGTTGGAAAGCGCTTGTGACAGGTGCGCCTTTACTCGATGGCGCGCTCGCCGCAATTGATTGCACGGTGGAAGAAGTCATTGAGCGTCAGTCGCACGCGATTGTTATCGGTCGTATCGAAGCGGTTGATCTCGGCCGCTGGTCGGACCCTCTTCTTTATTGGTCGGGCGTTTACCGCACGATCCGCGATTTGGAGACGGTCCCCTTTTCTGCCGTGGGGTGACCTGATACGCCTCTGCCTGAGATCGGGGCAGGGGAGATTGGGGTGACCGCAGAGATTCGCACCGGCGACGGTATTGAGACCCGCTATTCCTGGATCAGGCTTGGCATCGCTATTTTGATCGGTACCATCGGCGGTGTGGGTATGTGGTCGGTGGTTGTGGCTTTGCCTGCGGTGCAAGCCGAATTTGGCACCGGACGCGGCAATGCGTCTTTGCCATATACGCTGGTGATGTTGGGCATTGCAGCGGGCGGCGTGTTCTTTGGTCGTATCAGCGACCAACGTGGTATCGTCCCCCCTCTTTTAATTGGCGCGGTTGCGCTTGGCCTTGGTTATGGTGCTGCGGGCCTCTCTCCCAATATCTGGGTGTTTATCGCATTGCATGGGGTGTTGATTGGCGCGCTTGGCAGCG
This sequence comes from Hyphomicrobiales bacterium, assembly GCA_947456435.1. Lineage (GTDB taxonomy): Bacteria > Pseudomonadota > Alphaproteobacteria > Rhizobiales > Beijerinckiaceae > CAIUPE01. The sequence continues at coordinate 104 of CANGSG010000185.1, read as the reverse complement.
CGACATCTTTCGGCCCTTTGATGTCGAATACATCTTTGTTTTTTGATACGCATCGCGGCTTAGCCGTCGCATTATGTGCGTGTGGCAATTATATCGGCGGCGCG
>CANGSG010000184.1 GCA_947456435.1 Hyphomicrobiales bacterium | reverse complement strand
GCGTCATTAATTGTTCTGCCATTCCTGTTTATTGATTTGGCCTTTTTGAGTGCTAACTGTCTTAAAATTGCTGACGGTGGATGGCTTCCCTTGCTTATTGGCATTTTTTTGATGGTGATCATGCTCACCTGGCGCAAAGGATCGGCCTTGTTGCGCGCGCGAACTAAACGCGATGAAGTGCCGCTCCGCGCTTTCATTCACAGTCTTGAGAAGCGACCGCCGTGGCGGGCTGACGGCACCGCGATTTACTTGACGGGACATTCGGATACAGCACCGAGTGCGCTTCTCCATAATCTGAAGCACAATAAAGTTTTGCATGAACAAAACATCATCCTCACAATCGAGACAGCCGATCAGCCTCATGTTGCGCCTAGAGACCGTGTCAAGATCGAAGCATTGTCAGAGACCTTCCATCTTGTTCGACTAACCTTCGGCTATATGGATGAGCCGCATGTCCCGAAAACAATTCCCGAGATCCGTCAGCGCGGTCTTAAATTCGATGCGATGAAAACGTCGTTTTTCCTCTCGCGGCGAAGCCTGAAACATGCCGCCCATTCCGAGATGCCGGATTGGCAGGATTCGCTGTTCATCTTCCTCGCCCGGCGCGCGCATGACGCGACGGCCTATTTCCATATCCCGAGCGATCGGGTGGTCGAGGTGGGAACGCAAATCACCATCTAAGGGTGATTTTGTCACAGCTTGGTCATTGGTCCCTGCGATGGGGCAGTTATCCGTGGGTTGCCAAGCTTCGATCATGCGCCTAAAGACGCCTTGATCCGCAGGGGAAGCGGGAGGGGCGCATGACCGATCTTTCACATTCATCGTCGGGCCCCGGAGCCCTGCCGCCCGCTTTCCGCGATGAGGAAGGTGAGCTCGATCCCCGGTTCCTCGCCCTTGTTGAGACGGCGCTTGAGAGCGGCGATGCGGCAGCGCTGGGCGCGCTCGTCACAGATCTCCATGAAGCGGATCAAGCGACGCTGCTTGAAGCCATCGATCACGATCAGCGTCCGACCTTCATTGAACTTCTGGGTCCGGCCTTCGACTTCGCCGCGCTGACCGAAGTCGATGACTCAGTGCGTGAAGAAATTCTTGAAGAGCTCGACACCGAAACGCTTGTCGAAGGGGTGCGCGAACTCGAGAGCGATGACGCGGTCTATATTCTCGAAGATCTCGACAAAGAGGATCAAGCGGAAATTCTTGACGCGCTGCCGGCGCTTGATCGTGTCGCGCTGCAAAAGAGCCTTGATTATCCGGAAGGGTCGGCGGGTCGTTTGATGCAGACGGATTTGATTGCCGTCCCGCCATTCTGGACAGCAGGGCAGGTGATCGATCATCTCGCCGAGACGCCGGATCTCCCCGATAGTTTCTTCGAAGTCTTTGTTGTCGATCCCTCTTATCATCTCTTGGGCAATGTTTTTCTCGATAAGCTCGTGCGCGCGCGGCGCACAGCGCGGATTGAAGAGTTGATGAATGCTGATCGACGTCGCGTTGAAGCCAAAGATGATGGCGAAGATGTTGCGCGCCTGTTCCAGCGCTATAATCTTGTCTCGGTGCCGGTTGTCGATGAGGATAATCGATTGCTCGGCGTTGTGACCATCGACGACATCGTTGACGTGATCCAAGAAGAAGCTGATGAAGAAATCAAAGCGCTCGGTGGTGTGCGTGGCGAGGAAGAACTCTCGGACTCGATTCTTGAAACCACAAAAAGCCGGTTCGGCTGGCTGTTTGTAAATCTCCTCACGGCATTTCTTGCATCATCAGTCTTGGGGCTGTTTGAAGCCTCACTTGCCAAGATGGTGGCTCTTGCGGTGCTTGCCCCAATTGTTGCCGGGCAAGGCGGTGTTGCGGCTACACAAACCATGACCGTGGCTGTGCGTGCATTGGCTACGCGTGAACTCGGCACGGCGAATGCTATTCGCGTGACCTTCCGCGAAACCTTCGTGGGGCTTTTGAATGGTCTCGCTTTTGGGATTATCACGGGCGCTGTGGCTTCCATCTGGTTTCAGGACTGGAATATCGGCGTTGTGATCTCGCTCGCGATGACAATTAATCTCATAGCGGGCGCGTTGGGCGGTATTCTGATCCCGTTAACGCTTGAGCGCTTCCGTGCGGATCCAGCGGTCTCCTCCGGTGTTTTTGTGACGACCGTGACCGATGTTGTGGGCTTTTTCTCCTTTCTGGGCATTGCGACGCTCTGGTTCGGCCTGCACTGACCTTTCCGTTACCGATTTCTTAAAATTTTTTGTGCCAGATCGCGCTTTCGAGAATGAATGCGGGATTGGGTCGTATGTTGGGATTAGGCTTTTTTGTGATGGCACGCCGCGCTGCGTTGCTGCTTACGGTGTCAGTGAGCCTCGCCGGCTGTTCAGGATTTAACTTTGACAAAAAGCCGGCAGCGTTATCGGGTTCCTCTTCGGCTATGATCCCCGTTGCGCAATCCTATCCTGTTCATGGTGTGGATGTATCGCGTTATCAGGGCCAGATTGATTGGCGCGAGGCGCGCAAAGCCGGCACCCGCTTCGCTTATATCAAGGCGACGGAAGGCGGCGATCATGCTGACGAAAATTTCGCACTTCATTGGATGATGGCGAAAGATGCAGGCGTGCCGCGCGGCGCCTATCATTTTTATTATTGGTGCCGTCCGGTGCAAGACCAGATCAAATGGTTCTTTGAACATGTGCCGGTGGAAAAAGATGCGTTACCGCCCGTGCTTGATGTTGAATGGTATGGGGCAGCGTCCGAGAAATGCCCCCATAAAGTCCCGCGCGAGAAAGCCCTCAAAGCCATCCGCACATTCCTGACGGCCGTTGAAAAACATTACGGCAAGAAGCCGATGATCTACACGACGATTGATTTCTATCGCGATATCATTGACGGCGATTTGCATGATTACCCTTTGTGGGTGCGCACTGTGAATGCACAACCGCATGAGCGCTATGGCGAGCGCCGCTGGGCGATGTGGCAATATACGGATCAGGGCCGCGTGCCCGGCATCAAGGGTAATGTCGATCGCAATGTTTTTGCCGGTGATGAAACCGCGTGGCGTTCTTTCGCGGGGCCCGCTTTCGTGCCCCACGCGCCGACACCAAATGCGGTGGCGATGAATTGAAGGTCAGATTTTAGACGAATGAAAACAATAAAAAAGCGGGGCCGAAGCCCCGCTTTCTCTATTTTTATAATTGCCGTTCCAATTAGCGGAGGAGCTGCAAGATCGACTGGTCAGACTGCTTGAAATTGGCAAGCATTGTTTGAGCAAAGCTTTGCTGTACTTGTAATGCCGCTGCTCGGGTCGATACTTCAGTCATATCGGCGGCAGTCAGTTCGTTGGCAGAATTGTTCAAAAGTTTGATCAAGTCACTATTGAAGTTCTTACGATCCTTAATTGTGCTTTCAAAAGTGTTAACTTGCGAGGATGCAAGGTCAACAGTTGTCAATGCGGTAGTTAACTTATCGATTGCACTCAAAAGACCAACACCGGTACCATTATCACCATTGTCATAGTTGTTCGCAAACTTTAGTGCTGTATCAACTGAAGCTAAAGTCGTTGCATCTACAAGACCCAGTCCTCTTGCCGAAAGCTGCATCGGATTCGTACCATTTAGTACCTGAATATCAAGCGATGTACCCTTTTCATTGAAGGTGACCTTAATTTTTTCACCATTCAAAAGGTTTACGCCGGAAACAGATGAATCACTCAGATATTGATTAATTGTTTTTACTGCAGCGTCATAAGCTGCAGCTGCGTTAGCGCGCTTGATAT
>CANGSG010000183.1 GCA_947456435.1 Hyphomicrobiales bacterium | reverse complement strand
GAATACGCTCTACCTGCTTCATATCTTCGGGCTTTGCTGTCCCGTCTGACAAAGGCTTCATCCTGATCAATTCGCCATTGACATAAACATGCCCGGAATTGGGAATTTCAAGCAAATTGATGCAGCGCAAAAGCGTTGATTTCCCCGAGCCTGAAGAACCGATCATCGCGATGACATCGCCGGTGCGCGCTTGAAGCGAAACGCCTTTCAAGACTTCCACGGCACCGAATTTTTTATGCAGATCGTCCACTTTTAGTGTCGTGTCCATCAGCAAATTCCTTAAGCCGGAGTGAGGCGATGACGATTGATGCGGCGCTCAACGAGCATCATCAAACGGGTGAGCACAAAAACCATAATGATATAAAGAATACCCGCGGCAATCAGGGGCTCATAAACGCGGAACGTGACTTTCTGAATTTGCCGCGCCGTGCCCATGACTTCCCACACCGTGATCAGCGAGGCGAGTGATGTGGCTTTCAACAACAGGATCGTTTCGCCGGTCATGGTCGGTAAACAAATCTGAATCGCGCGCGGCAAGGTTACGCGCCAAAAAATCAGTCCTTTTGAAAATCCGTAAGCGCGTGCGGCCTCGATCTCGCCTTTAGGCACCGCCATAATCGCGCCGCGTAAAATCTCGCCCGTATAGCCTGCGGTGTTGAGCGAGAAGGCGAAGATCGCATACCAGAAACCATCACGCAGATAGGGCCAAAGAAAACTCTGTTGCACCCATGTGCCGGGAAACAATTCGCCAAGCCCATAATAGATGAGATAAGTCTGTGCGAGCAGCGGCGTACCGCGCATCACAAAAATATAAAAGGCGCTCGGATAGCGCAAAAGCGGGTTAGGAGAGAGGGAGGCCACTGCCACGGGCACGGCGAGCGTGTTGCCGATCAGCGCGGAGAAGAATGTCAAAGAGAGCGTGACCGGCACCGCAGCCAGAAGCGTCGGCGCAATCGTAAGAAAGAAGGCGAATGACTCGTCCATCCCCGCTCCTACCGATAGCCGCGATTAAGACGCGCCTCGAGCAGGCGAATAATGATCATGGAGATAACAGTGATCCCTAAAAAGAGGATCGCTGCGACCGAGTAGAAAAATCCGTAATGTTTGGTGACCGCCGAGGCGCGATAGCCCATAAACAAGAGGTCCTGCGTGTTGCCCAGCACGCTGATGAGCGAGGAATCTTTCGTAGCCGACAGCCAAAGATTGCCCATGCCCGGCAACGCATAACGCAGCATTTGCGGCAAGATCACCCGGCGCAAAATGAGAAAACGTGACATGCCGCAGGCTTTGGCGGCTTCGATCTGGCCATTCGGAATCGAGAGAATGGCACCACGCATGACTTCTGTCATGTAGGCGCCGCCGATAAAGCCGAGTGCTGCAACGGCTGCGGCAAAAGGATCGACTTCAAAATCGTCAAAGTCCTCGCTGATGAGACTCAAGACAAATTTGATCGCATCCGCGCCGGAAAAATAAATCAGCAAGAGCAAGAGCAGTTCGGGCAAAGCGCGCACAAGCGTTGTGTAAATATCGGCGATACCGCGTGCGATTTTTGAAGAAGATAATTTGGCGCTCGCCCCGATCAAACCGAGAAGGAGGGAGACCGCATAGGCCGACACCGACACTTCAACGGTGACCACAAGGCCTTCAACAAAGCGCTGGCCCCATCCATCCGGACCAAAGCTCAAAAGGGAAAAGAGAGAGGCCTGGTCCATTTTTGACCAATCGCCCTTTCAAAAGAGAAGGACCGCGACGGGAGCCGCCGCGGTCCGTTATTCTGATCAATCGCCATAAATGTTGAAGCTGAAATACTTCTTGGCGATCGTGTCATATTCACCCGAGGCGCGCACCGCTTTGATGGCGGCGTTGATCTTGTCCTTGAGTTTCGCGTCGTTCTTGCGAAGACCGGCACCCGCGCCGACACCGAAGATCGGATCAGCCGGAACGATGAGTTTCGCGCCAACGCCCTTGGCTGCGTTCGCCTTCACAAAATCATCGGCTGCTACCGAGTCGAGCAAGGCATAGTCGATACGACCGGCGACGAGATCGGCATTGTGATTGTCGGCCGTATCATAAACCTTGACCGTCGCGTCCTTGAAATATTTCGCGGCATAGTCGGCATGGATCGTGGCGGTCTGCACGCCAATGGTCTTGCCCTTCAAATCGGCCGGATTGGCGATCTTGCCGCCCTTGCCATCGGGATTATCGACCACGGTCACATTGGCCGCGTCCTTGGTGCCGATGATTTCAGCCGGTGAATTGTAATATTTGTCGGAGAAATCGATGACCTTCTTGCGCTCATCCGTGATCGACATCGAATTGAAGATCATGTCGATCTTCTTGCCGTTCAGCGCCGGAATGAGGCCATCCCATGCAATGGAAACGATTTTGCAATCGGCGTCCATCTGCTTGCAAAGCGCGGCGAGTAGGTCGATTTCAAACCCTTCCCACTGATTTTTGGCGTTGAGCGAGGTGAAGGGCGGATAGGCCTCGGGCGAAATGCCGACGCGGATCTTGTCCTTTGCCATCGCCGCGGTGGCAATGACGACCGAAGCGGCGACGACGGCGCCCTTCATGAATGATTTCAACATAGAATATATCCCCCTTCTTCATCTTTGACCCAACCGACCCGCCGCCGTGGCGGATCTTTTCCTATGGGCCGAATGACAGAACTATTTCAGTAGAATGACGGATCGACAAGGCCCAAATGTCGGAACGCGGATGGCTTCTCGTTTTGTTTGTGGCTTGAGATCACCCTCAGGCAGGGCTAGGGCTCTGTCTCTGGGTTTTGGGGAGAATGACATGCGGTTTGCGGCGCGGGTTGATCACTTAGGCGGCGGCTCGGTTACGGCCTGGGATATCCACAATGCCGGCAAAGAGGCGCTCGCGCGCGGCGAGAATGTGATTGTGCTCTCTGTCGGCGACCCCGATTTTGCCACGCCACAGGCCATTACCGACGCGGCCATTGCATCGCTCAAGGGCGGCGACACGCATTATACAACCGTGGCGGGTCGGCTTGAATTGCGCAAAGCGATTGCCGCGCATCAGGCGCGCCGGACCGGATTGGTCCTTCACGAGGACCATGTGCTGATTGTTGCGGGCGCGCAGAACGGGCTCTTCTCGGCCGCGCAATGTCTGTTTGATCCGGGCGACGAAGTGATCGTACCCGAACCGGCCTATCTCACATACGAAGCCACGATTGGCGCAACGGGAGCCACAATGGTGCGCGCGGCCGCCAAGCGCGATGGCACGTTCCGTCCCGATCTTGCGGCGCTCGAAGCGGTGGTGACACCGCGCACGCGCGGCATCATGCTCGCCAATCCCGGCAACCCGACGGGGATTGTTTTAACACGCGCGGAACTTGAAGGGATCGCGGCGATTGCAATCAAGCATGATCTCTGGGTGATCAGCGATGAAGTCTATGCCGAACTCGTTTTTGACGGCTCCTTCCAGAGCATCGCGTCGCTGCCCGGCATGGCGGACCGCACGGTCACCGTGGGCTCGCTGTCAAAATCCCATGCGATGACGGGATGGCGCATTGGTTGGATGATTGCGCCCGAAGCGCTGATTACGCATGCGGATCATTTGGCGCTGTGCGCGATTTACGGACTACCCGGTTTTGTTCAACAAGGCGCTTTGCAAGCGATTGCCGATATGGATCATGTCGCGCCTTTGATGCGCGATATTTATCGTGCGCGTTGCGGTGTGTTGTGTGATCCGCTGAAGGCCGCCAATAATCTCAAAGTTCTTTATCCTGACTCGGGCATGT
>CANGSG010000182.1 GCA_947456435.1 Hyphomicrobiales bacterium | reverse complement strand
CGAATATGGCATCGCGGCCCATGCGATTTATAAAGATGGTCGGGCGATGTCATCCTTGGCAAAAGAGTCGAGCGAGAGCAATGTCTATGCGTGGCTGAGGCGAACACTCGAAACATTGTCAGAGGGCGATAGTGCCGAAGAATTTCTCGAGCACACAAAGCTTGAATTGTTTCATGATCAGGTCTTTTGTTTCACGCCGAAAGGGCAATTGATTGCCTTGCCGCAAAATGCGACGCCGATCGATTTTGCCTACTCCGTTCACACCAATGTTGGTGACACAGCGGTTGGCGCCAAAGTGAATGGCGTGCTCGTGCCTCTTGTTTCTACTTTGCGCAATGGTGATGAAGTCGAGATTGTACGTGCCGAGGGACAAACACCGCCTTCAGCTTGGGAAGAAATTGTTGTTACCGGAAAAGCGCGAGCGGCCATTAGACGCGCAACGCGTGCGGCTGTGCGCAAACAATATGCAGGGCTTGGGCAAAAGATTATCGAACGCGCTTTCGAGCGGTTCGGCAAAGAATTTTCTGAAGAGCGGTTGAAAGCCGCTTTACCACGGCTTGCTCGCGCCACGCTTGAAGATGTTCTCGCGGCCGTTGGGCGCGGGGAAATGTATTCGGGCGATGTCGTGAAAGCGGTTTACCCGGATTATCGCGAAGAGCAGGCGGCCGGCGCTGGGGCTAATCTCGCGGAAGGCGGTTGGTTCGGGATGAAAAGCGGGCAGGGTCTTGTCTTCAAAGTTCCTGGGTCGAGCGAAGGGGATGGCGGCGGAGATACGACGCGGGCTATTCCCATCCGGGGCATTGGCGGGGATTTGCCAGTTCAGTTCGCGCCGAATGGCGGGGCGGTGCCGGGAGACCGGATTATTGGTATCCTTACGCCCGGTGTGGGGATCACGATTTATCCGATCCAGTCGCCCGCTTTGACCGCGTTCGATGATGAACCCGAACGCTGGCTCGATGTCCGCTGGGATATTGATGAACAGCATCCGCAACGGTTTCCGGTTCAATTGAATGTAACGGTAATCAACGAGCCGGGTGCTCTCGCGCAGGTCGCCACGGTGATCGGTGAAAATGATGCCAACATCGATTCCATGTCGCTCGCCGGAAAGACCGCAGATTATCGCGATATGATGATTAATCTCGAAGTCTGGGATCTGAAGCATTTGAATTCGATCATTAGCCAGCTGAAGGCGAAGGCCGTGATCAGTGCTGTGCAGCGGGTGAATGGCTGATTAGCCTATGATGCGGGGATAAAGACCCAACAGGGGGTCGAAAGACCCTCAAATCATGCTAGAGAGCGCCCGTCCGACCAAAAGCGCGTGCATCAGGAGTTGACCGCCATGACCGAAGATGAGGTTCTTGCCGAATTCCGGGCGGCGGGCGCTTTGCTCGAAGGGCATTTCATTCTGTCATCGGGGTTGAGAAGTCCCGTCTTCTTGCAAAAAATGTTTGTGTTCCAAGACCCCGCACGGACGGCGCGGCTTTGCCAGGCCTTGGCGAAAAAGATCGAAAGCCGGTTTGGCAAAATTGATGTTGTGGTTTCTCCAGCAGTTGGGGGCATCGTCCCCGGTTATGAGACCGCGCGGCATCTTGGCGCGAAAGCGATTTTTGTTGAACGTGAGGAAGGTCGGTTTCAATTGCGCCGCGGCTTCACCATTCCCGATGATGCAAAAGTTTTGATCGTCGAAGATATCATCACGACGGGTCTGTCATCACGCGAATGTATTGAATCGATTTCAAGTCTCACAAAGAATTTGGTCGGCGAAGCGTGCTTGATCGATCGTTCGGGCGGCAAGGCTGATCTCGGTATCCCTTATGTAGCGCTTGCAACACTGGATATTCCCACTTATCCCGCTGACCAACTTCCGCCCGAATTGGCCGCCATTCCTCCGATCAAGCCCGGTAGCCGGGCGTTGAAAGCCTAGTCCTCAATGTCTCTTCTTCCGCCTATTCGCCTTGGTCTCAATATCGATCACGTCGCCACCATTCGGAATGCGCGGGGTGGGAATTATCCCGATCCAGTTCGCGCGGCTTTGATCGCGGTTGAAACCGATGTTGACGGCATTACGGCGCATCTGCGTGAAGATCGTCGGCATATTCGCGATGACGATATGGCGCGGTTGAAGTTGGAGCTCACAAAGCCTTTAAATTTTGAGATGGCGGCGACGCAAGAGATGAAGGCGATTGCCTTGCGCGTTAGGCCCCATGCGTGCTGTCTCGTTCCTGAAAAGCGGCAAGAGCGCACGACCGAAGGCGGGCTCGATGTTATCGGGCAACATAATCATTTGAAGCCCTATATCGCTGAATTAGTGGCGGCCGGCATTCGTGTGTCGCTCTTCATTGAGCCTGATCGTAAAGCGATCGAAACAGCCCATGCGCTTGGCGCGCCTGTCATTGAGTTGCACACTGGCACTTATTGTGAAGCCTTTGCCCATGGTGATCACCATCGCGCAGAAGAAGAGCTCGCGCGGCTTTCAACGGGCGCAGCAATTGCCGGTGATTTGGGGCTAGAAGTTCATGCCGGTCATGGGCTCGATTTTGCCACCGCTGAAAAGCTTGCCGAGATTCCTGAAATTCGTGAATTGAATATTGGTCACTTCATTATTGGCGAAGCCATCTTCATTGGCCTCACTCAAGCCATCAAGCAAATGCGTGCGGCCATTGATGCGGGTCGTGCACGAGCGAGACCGCGCTCATGATCATCGGGCTCGGCTCGGATTTGTGCGATATTCGCCGGATTGAGAAGACGCTCGAACGGTTTGGCGACAGATTTGTGTCTCGTGTCTTTACAACCGTAGAACAACGTAAAGCTGAAAGTCGCGCCCATCGCGCCGCGACCTATGCTAAACGTTTTGCTGCTAAAGAGGCCTGCGCCAAAGCCTTGGGTACGGGATTCAGCCGGGGCGTGTTTCTAAAAGATATCGGCGTGGTAAATGGGCCTTCGGGCGCACCGACTGTGGCATTGACGGGGGGAGCGGCCAAGCGCTTGGAAGCCCTTCTACCTGCGGGTCATGACGCACGGATCCATTTGACCCTCACCGATGAGGCGCCGCTTGCCATGGCGGTGGTTGTGATTGAGGCTTTGCCGCGCGCCGTGACGCGGCCTTGATTGCGAGTCAGGGTAGGCAGGACTATAGAATTCATCGCGCTCGGTCAGTTGAAGCCCTGGGCGGATCTTAGAGAGAAAGTTGACGTGAGATGAGCGATCTCAAGACACCGGTTGAAGAGAAGACGCAGGATTCGGGCTTTCTCGAAACGATCAAGGTCATTGTCCAGGCGCTGTTGATCGCGGTGGTGATCCGGACTCTGGTGTTTCAGCCCTTCAATATTCCTTCAAGTTCGCTCGTGCCCACATTGCTTGTTGGTGATTATCTTTTCGTTTCGAAATTCTCCTATGGGTTTTCGAAACATTCTATTCCGTTTAGCCCTCCGCTTTTCTCCGGTCGAATTCTGGGCGCTGAGCCGAAACGGGGTGATATTGCCGTATTTAAATTACCACGCGATCCCTCGATCGATTACATCAAGCGCGTTATCGGTTTGCCCGGTGATCGCATTCAAATGATCGACGGTATTCTTCACATTAACGGCCAACCGGTTCCCAAGCAGAAAATCGGCACAAAGGAATTGAGTTCAGGCGCGGGCTATAAGGACGAGGCAACCTATTATCGGGAGACGCTCCCGAATGGTGTGAGCTACACGATTCAAGAGCTCGAAAAATTTGGTAACAAGCTGGGCCGCAATACATCAGTCTATGTGATCCCGGCCGGACATTTTTTCATGATGGGTGATAATCGCGACAAT
>CANGSG010000181.1 GCA_947456435.1 Hyphomicrobiales bacterium | reverse complement strand
TTGTTGAAGACCATAACGGCCAGTTCACAAAAACAATCGACGCGTTGAGAAAGCTTCCCGGTATTGGCGCTTATACTGCCGGCGCGATTGCGGCGATTGCTTTTGGGAAACCGGAAGCCGCGATTGATGGCAATGTCGATCGTGTGATGTCGCGTCTTTATGCGATCGATGTACCTATTGCTGAAGCCAAATCCCTCATTCGTGAGAAGACGGAAACACTCATCCCCGAAGATCGTCCGGGTGATTTTGCGCAAGCGCTTATGGATCTCGGCGCAACGATCTGTATTCCAAAAGCGCCGCGCTGTGGGCAGTGCCCGCTTGCAAAACAATGCAAGGCGCATAAAGCGGGCGAAGCGCTAATTTATCCCGTAAGGCCGATCAAAAAGGCAAAACCAACACGATATGGCGCGGCGTTTGTCGTGCATCGAAAAGATGGCGCGATGCTTCTCGTTGATCGTCCCGATAAAGGCTTGCTTGGAGGTATGACCGGTGTGCCGACATCTGAGTGGATCAATACACAGATCGATGAAACTCTTCTAATTGAAAGTGCGCCTGTTAAAGCGCTGTGGAAGAAACATGATCAGGATGTGGTGCATATCTTTACGCATTTTGCTCTGACACTAAAAATTTATTCTGCCCAGATTACGCAGAGCATGGCGGTGAAGGCGCCTTATCGGTGGTCATCGGCGAATGGACCAGAAGGGGAAGCGTTGCCGACGCTTTTTCGTAAAGTAATTGCCGCAGCGCGATAAGAATAAATCAGCGTGGATAAAAACGCGCTTTGAGTGATAACGACTCATCAGCGCGCACAATGTCGCGTGCAACCAGATCTTCGAGATGCGCAAAGACAGAAAGCGCTGCTGCGCCGTGAAGACGCGGATCAAGACCGCTGTAAAGTTTTTTTACAAGATCGGGGATGGTTTCAACACCATCGCGTATCGCTTCCGCAATGCTTGTTTCCCGCAACCGCCGATGGGCTAATAATTGCGGCACGAAACGTCCGGGCGCTTTTACCGCTTCGCCATGACCGGGATAATAGATGTGATCATCACGCGCGATAAGGCGTTCAAGCGAGTCCATATAGGGCCTCATGGCACCATCGGGCGGGGCCACAATGCTGGTTGACCACCCCATCACATGATCACCTGAAAAAAGGGCCTTTTCTTCTTTCAAAGCAAAGGCGAGATGATTCATCGTATGGCCCGGCGTTGCAATAGTTTCAAATTCGAGTGAACCGAAGCTGATCCCTTCGCCATCGTCAAGAATGCGATCGGGTTGATAGTCATGATCGGAAGACGCATCGAGCGGATTAATTTCGCCTTCACTTAACGCACGCGCTGCCCGATGGGGACCGCATCCCATGATAGGCGCGCCCGTGAGACTTTTTAAGCGTGCCGCCAGAGGCGAGTGATCGCGATGTGTGTGCGTCACTAAAATGGCTGCGAGGCGTGACGTACCGATATTCTTCAAAATCCTCTCGCCATGTGCAGCATCATCGGGGCCGGGATCAATCACAACCAAATCGCGATCTCCAACGATGTAAGTACAGGTACCTGTGAAGGTGAATGGTCCCGCATTGGGCGCAATCAGTCGGCTCACGAGCGGACTGAGGCGCTCGAGCTTTCCTGTTTCCGGCGGCTGCCGGTCAAATTCAGGCTGATCAACCATCGACGCTACGTTTTCTTCTCCGTGCCTTCCCTGCAGGGGCACCTCATCGGTGCGGCATGAAGCCTCCGCATACACTAAATGGCGTTTGCGAAGCAATTGATGGCCACTTTTGCGGAACTGATGGGCTAGGGGCCGCGTTTGCTCTTCAACGACTGAGCTTGAACGAGAGGGTAATATGGTGGGCGCTGGACATAAGATTTAATCGTCATCATTGGCGGCCATGGTTAGGCCCAGTCCTTTATGAACGCCCTTGGCGTCAATCTCATCCGCAATCAAACGCAGCCAGCATGCGAATTCGGGCGGTGGTGAATTCAGTAAGAGCTGGGCAATGGCAACCAACATCGTGGCGCATTCCGCCTGCCGTTCGGAATATTCTCGTTCCATACCCATCATCTTGCTCCCTTTACGCCGACCCGCTAGGAGAAACGTTGTGTATCCAAAGACGTTCCGTCTCGACGGCTTGGACACATTAAGGAGACAGGGTCGATGACGGTTCTCATTACAGGCGGCGCGGGGTATATCGGCAGCCATATGGTGCTCGATCTCGTCGCGCGGGGCGAAACACCCGTCGTGCTCGATGATCTATCAACAGGCTTCGAATGGCTCTTGCCTGATCACGTTCCTTTGATCCGAGGCGATATTGCTGATCAAACTCTCGTCCAAAAGATCATTACCGATCACGAGATTGATACGATTGCTCACTTTGCGGCGAAAATTGTTGTGCCTGACTCGGTTACTGATCCCTTAGGGTATTATGAATCGAATACGGTGAAGGCGCGGAGTTTGATCGAAACGACGGTTAAAAGCGGTCTAAAGAAGTTTATCTTTTCTTCGACCGCCGCTGTTTATGGCGAACCTGATGAGATGCCCGTCAGCGAAACCACAAGACCTAATCCGGTGTCACCCTATGGGCGATCAAAATTGATGGTCGAATGGATGCTCGAAGACGCGCGCCATGCGTATGGACTTCAATCCATGATCTTGCGCTACTTTAATGTTGCGGGCGCGGATCCCGAAGCGCGGTCGGGCCAAGCGACACCGCGTGCCACTCACCTTATCAAGACCGCATGCGAAGTCGCTATCGGCAAACGCGCATCCATGAGTGTATTTGGAACGGATTATGCGACGCGCGACGGCACCTGTATTCGCGACTATATTCATGTCTCGGATCTTGCCGCGGCCCATGGCCTTGCGCTTGATTATCTGCGTGCGGGCAATACCGGCGTTATGTTAAACTGCGCCTATGGCCATGGCTCAACGGTGAAAGAAGTCATCGACGCTGTAAAGCGTGTTTCAGGTGTTGATTTTTCTGTCGACTTCGCACCGCGCCGCGCCGGTGATCCTCCTGAAATTGTTGCAACCGGAGACAAGATCAAATCCGTCCTGGGATTCAAGCCGCGTTTCGACGATCTTGATCTCATCGTGAAACATGCCTTGGCCTTCGAACGGAAACTTGCCTCCCGTTCGTGAAGGTGTTGCGGCGCCGCTGTCGTAATCAACTAAACTATATTTTCTCATCTGCGTCTTCAGGCTCATGGGGTGAGCGGCTTTTGCGCGCGGCTTCTTGGGTCACCTCGCCGCCTTTGCGTCCTGCCTCAGCCGCAAGCGTGGGATTTTTAGAAAAGCTGCGTTGCTCGGGCGCTACGCTTTGTCCGCCTTTACGTCCCGCCGCAATCGCTAATGCTGGATTTCGCGCAAAGCTTCGCTTTTCTTTGGGTACGCTTTCGCCACCTTTACGCGCAATTGCGCGCTGGCGTTCAGAATCCATGGCTGCAAAGCCGCGCGGTCGTCCCGTTTGGCGTATTGTATCTTTCGACATTGAATCATCCTCCTGACGGCGCAGGGGGAGCGGCGTGGGAATGGTCTCAGACGGCAACCAAACGCTTTAAGTTCGAGATCGCAGGGCTTTTTTCAGAATGAGTTTTTCGGCGCACGCGATCAAAGTGCCGGCGTGATGATTACCGCCATGGTGAATGGCATAAAGAGAAGCGCTAAGCTCATGGCGGTCATTGATCATGCGCTGGTGATGATCGAACAGAGTCAAAACCGTCATCTCCGTTTCCCTTCATGCAAATGTGCACAAAGTAAAACGCACTTTGACAAGAGAGGTTCCGACGGTGACGCTCAGGCCCTATACCTAGTGACTCGTATAATTTGTATTATCTAAATCACCATAAGGAGATTGGGGTCTTTTTTT
>CANGSG010000180.1 GCA_947456435.1 Hyphomicrobiales bacterium | reverse complement strand
GGTCTCAACCGGACCAAGATCATTGATGGCCACAACTTCAATATCGGTACGGCCTGACTCGATAATCGCACGCAACACATTGCGGCCGATACGGCCAAACCCATTAATGGCAACACGAACGGTCATAGAAGTCTCCTTAAATCATAACAGCGGAAAAGGCCTCTTCGGCGAAGAGGCCCGTCATCAATAAACAGCGCGACTTAACCGAGACGCTGTGATACTTTTTCAACAACCGCTTCGGCGGTGATGCCGAACTGCTTGTAGAGTTCTTTGTAAGGCGCGCTGGCACCAAAGCCGGTCATGCCTACAAAGAGGCCGCTGGTGCCAATAATCTGATCCCAGCCTTGGCGTACGCCGGCTTCGATCGCGACATTAACCTTCGCGTTACCAAGAACCGATGCGCGATATGCGTCATCCTGACGATTGAACATCTCGAAGCTCGGCACTGAAACAACGCGCGCTTTGATGCCCTTTGCCGCCAATTGATCGCGCGCAGCCGCCGCAATTTCAACTTCGGAACCCGAAGCGAAAATCGAAACATCCGCCACGCCATCAGAAGCGATCAATTCATACGCGCCGCGCGCGCAGCGATTTTCGCTCGCATTGTCTTTACGCAGTTGAACCAGATTTTGACGCGTCAAGGCGAGAATGCTCGGCGTGCAGGTTTCCGTCAGCGCGATTTCCCAGCATTCCGCAGTCTCGACCACATCGGCCGGACGGAACACATTCAAATTCGGGATCACGCGCAAGGCTGCCAAATGCTCAACCGGTTGATGGGTGGGGCCGTCTTCACCAAGACCGATTGAATCATGCGTCATCACATGGATGGCCCGCACGCCCATCAACGCGCTCAAACGAAGCGCCGGACGGAAATAATCAGTGAACACCATGAATGTCGCGTCCGACGGAATGATACCGCCATGCAGCGCCATACCATTTACGGCTGCCGCCATACCATGTTCGCGAATGCCGTAATGAATGTAACGACCGGCATAAGAACCCGGCGCCATTGGTGTGATGTTTTTGGTTTTCGTATTGTTTGACGGCGTCAAATCGGCAGACCCCAACACGAGCTCCGGCACGGCATCTGTAATGACTTCAAGTGCCATTTCAGAAGCTTTGCGTGTCGCAACGGTCTGCGGCTCGGCTGCATATTTTGCTTTAAGTGCGGCAATCGCGTCTTTTAATTTGGGCGACTGTTTGCCACCCATGCGACGCTCAAACTCTGCGGCCTTTGATGACGCGGCAAGCCGCTTTTTCCATTCGGCATGTGCGCCTTGTGAACGCTTGGCATTTGAACGCCAAGCTTCAAGCACGTCGGCATCAACATGGAAGGGTTCTGGTGAAAGGCCAAGCGCCACTTTGGTCGCGGCCAATTCTTCCGCACCCAAGGGTTCGCCATGCGCTTTCGACGTGCCAGCCTTTTTCGGCGCGCCAAAACCGATTGTGGTTTTGCAGGCAATCATTACAGGACGATCTGATTTTTTCGCGCGCTCAACAGCGGCGAGAATGGCCACCTGATCATGACCATCAACCGCATCGGTCGCCCAACCGGCTGACTCAAAACGTTTACGCTGGTCAACCGAGTCCGCAATCGACAAAGGCCCATCGATTGAAATGCCATTGTCATCCCACAACACGATCAAACGATTGAGTTTGAGATGTCCCGCAAGTGCGATGGCTTCTTGCGAAATGCCTTCCATGAGATCGCCATCAGAGGCGAGCACATAGGTATAGTGATCAACAAGATCAGAACCGAATTCAGCATTCAAATGACGCTCAGCAAGCGCAAAGCCCACCGCCGTCGAAATGCCCTGGCCCAGCGGACCGGTGGTCATTTCAATACCAGGCGTGTGGCCCACTTCCGGATGACCCGGGGTTTTTGAGCCCCATTGGCGGAAGCTCTTCAATTCATCCATCGTCATGCCGGGCGTGCCCGTGAGATAGAGGAGTGCGTAGACGAGCATCGAGCCGTGGCCGGCGGAGAGAATGAAGCGGTCACGATCCGCCCATTGCGGATCGGCGGGATCCAATTTCAAAACCTTGGTGTAAAGGACTGTCGCAATGTCAGCCGCACCCATGGGAAGACCGGGATGTCCGGATTTGGCCTTTTCAACCCCATCCATGGCCAATGATCGAATGGCATGGGCCATCCGCGTATCGAGCGCGTGCGCGTTCATTTTCTTAGTCCTTTCGTCGAATGCGGGGGTTCTGTAACACCCCTCCCCCGCGAGTCAATCGCCTACCGCTTCCCTTTGTCGCAGGGGTGCGTTGCACTGCACAAAACCCTCACGAACCCGGCGTGAATATAGAAAAAGCGGCCCCCAAAGTGGCCGCTTCCCCATCAAATGTATCTCGCTTCTTGGCCTGATCGTAATTCACAAACCTGATTTGTGGTTTGATACGTATGAGTCCCCCGATCAGGTCACTTGGTCGCGCAGAAAAATTACGCGCCTTTCTGCTTCACGACGATCGGCATCAGAAGGTCGCCCCAATAACCGCCTTCGGCGTGATGGCGGGCGGTGCGCTGCAGCTCGACGGAGAGGCCCGCTTCGACCGCACGCATCACAGCTTGGTTCAAGCGATGAAGATCATTGGCGAGCATCCGGATGGCGCTCTTCTGATCGTCATTCATTTCGGTTGTCAGTTCTTCAGTGCGTTCTTTCACACGTGTTCTGGTCATGGGAGTCTCCTCAAGTTTTAGGGGTTAGGGTGTAGGGTTTAGGGTGTAGGAGGTAGGCGTTTTCTAAGACCTACTCCCTAACCCCTACGCCCTCATCTCAATTACTCCGCCGCGTGTTTGTGAAACTGCGCGGTTTCGGTTGATTCACTCATTGCGGTGGTTGACGACCGCCCAGCAGAAATCGTTGTGGCAACGAGATCAAAATAACCGGTACCGACTTCACGCTGATGGCGGGTTGCGGTGTAGCCTTTCGACTCGGACGCAAATTCCGCTTGCTGCAATTCCGAATAGGCCGCCATGCCCCGATCCTTATAGCCGAGTGCCAATTCAAACATGCCGTGATTGAGGGCGTGGAAGCCGGCAAGTGTGACGAACTGGAACTTGTAACCCATCGCACCGAGTTCACGCTGGAACTTCGCGATTGTGGCTTCATCGAGCTTGGCTTTCCAGTTGAACGATGGCGAGCAATTATATGCCATCATCTTACCCGGATGCTTCTTCTGCAAGGCTTCGGCGAATTTCTTCGCGTCATTCAAATCCGGATGCGATGTTTCCCACCAAATCAAATCGGCAATATCAGCAAAGGCCAGCCCGCGCGAAATGCAATGATCAAGCCCCGTGCCTTCCTTCAAGCGATAGAAGCCTTCCGGCGTGCGGGAGTTTTCTTCAATGAAGGGCCGATCACGCTCATCGACATCCGATGTAATAAGACGCGCTGATTCAGCATCCGTCCGCGCAACCGTGATTGTGGGAACGCCCATCACGTCAGCAGCCAAACGCGCGGCGACAAGATTGCGTTCATGCGCCGCGGTGGGGATCAAAACCTTACCGCCGAGATGGCCGCACTTCTTTTCGGATGCCAACTGATCTTCGAAGTGAACGCCGGCTGCGCCCGCTTCGATATAGGCTTTCATGATTTCATAGGAGTTGAGCGGTCCTCCGAAACCGGCTTCGGCATCCGCAACAATCGGCAAGAACCAATCGCGATGCGCGCCACCTTCCGAATGCTCGACTTCATCCGCACGCTTCAACGTCCGATTGATGCGACGGCAGAGTTCAGGGCCGGCATTTGCCGGATAAAGCGATTGATCCGGATACATCGCACCGGCGGTGTTGGCATCCGCCGCCACTTGCCAGCCGGAGAGATAGATCGCCTTCAAACCCGCGCGCGCCATTTGCATGGC
>CANGSG010000179.1 GCA_947456435.1 Hyphomicrobiales bacterium | reverse complement strand
TCAAGCCATTCGATCGCGGGAAGATCGAGATGATTGGTTGGCTCATCAAGCATCAGAATGTCAGGTTCGGGCGCGAGCACGCGCGCAAGCGCCGCGCGTCGTGCTTCACCGCCGGAGAGTGTCTTTGTATTTTCTTCGCCTGTGAGTCCGAGCGCTTCGAGAAGATAGTGCGCGCGATAGACATCATCGCCTGGTGCTAAACCCGCTTCGACATAAGCGAGCGTTGAAGCGAAAGCGGTCAGATCGGGCTCTTGCGGCAGATAGCGCCATGTTGCGCCCGGCTGAATGAAGCGCTCGCCGTGATCGGACTCAATCAGACCGGCGGCGATTTTGAGCAAAGTTGATTTGCCCGAGCCATTGCGGCCGACCAGACAAAGTCGCTCGCCCGCCCCAATCGATAGATCGGCGCCTTCAAGAAGTGGCGTGCCGCCAAAAGTGAGGCGGATGTCTTTGAGAAAGAGGAGAGGCGGTGACACGGATCAAAAACTAACTGAAAAGACGGATGACTGTGGCGATATGAAGGATCGATCCTGTTTCCGCAAGCGTCTTACCGCAGGGCTTTCACCTTCGGGCGATGTACCGATCCGCATTGTTCCGTCTGCCTTGCGTTTTTGATGCGGTGTTTTATGGCTATCCCCAGCAATTGTGATTCGGCTTTCCGGCCTGCGGTCGCGCCTTTGGCGTCAGCGTCTTTCGGCAATCCCGGTATTTCTGTTGTGGGGTGGTCTCATGATCGTCATGACATGGGGCTTTTTGGTTTTGTCTTAAAGATGCGAAGGAGAAGGCGATGCAACAAGGCACCGTCAAATGGTTTAATTCGGAAAAGGGCTATGGTTTCATTCAGCCTGAAGATGGGGGCAAGGACGTATTTGTCCATATCAGTGCGGTTGAACGGGCTGGACTTTCAGGTCTGGCCGAAGGGCAGAAAGTCGGTTTTGAACTTGTTGAAAATCGCGGTCGTCAGTCAGCAGAAAATTTGAAGATCGGTTGATCGAAAAAGAGGCGGGGTCATCCCGCCTCTTTTTTTGTGCGCCAGGTCAATTTGTGGTTTGGTGCCTTTGTTATGAAAATACCTCCATCGCTATCTCCCTCCATTGCCATTATCGGCGCCGGTCCAGCGGGGTTAATCGCCGCTGAACGGCTTTCAGCATTGTCTTATCGCGTTGCGGTTTATGATCGCATGCCGATGCCGGGTCGGAAATTTTTGATGGCGGGGCGTGGCGGACTCAATCTCACGCACACAGAGCCATTAGATGAGTTTCTCGCGCATTACGGCGCAGGCAGAGACTTCATTACTCCCTTCATCACAGCGTTTCCGCCCGATGCTTTGCGGGGATGGTGCGATGATTTGGGTGAAGCAAATTTTGTTGGTTCAAGCGGTCGCGTTTTTCCGAAAAGTTTTAAGGCCTCTCCTTTGTTGCGCGCCTGGTTGCGTCGATTGGAAGCGCAAGGCGTTGAATTTTTCATGCGCCATGAGTGGAAGGGCTGGGATGATCAAGGCGCTTTGCGTTTTGAAACCGAGTCTCACGAGAATGAACTCGTGAAAGCCGATGCGGTGCTCTTGGCGCTTGGCGGCGCTTCATGGCCTAAATTGGGGGCGACAGGGTCGTGGCAGCCTTTGCTTCGTGAGAAACATGTTTCAGTGGCACCGCTCACCGCTTCCAATGTTGGCGTGACGATCGCTTGGTCTGAGCACCTCACCTCGCGTTTTGCCGGGCAACCTTTGAAGCGTCTCATTGTATCGTGCGGGCCCCAGAGAGTGGTCGGCGAAGCGATGATCACGCAACAAGGCCTTGAAGGCGGCGCTATTTATGCTCTGGGGCCAGCTCTTCGTGAGGCCATTGCGCATGCAGGATATGCCATGCTCTCGCTCGATCTTCGCCGTGATCTGTCAGAGTCCGAACTCATGACGCGCCTTACAAAGCCGCGCGGTAAAAAGAGTTTGTCGACATTTCTTGCCTCTGCCGCGGGCCTTGATCCTGTGTCCATAGCGCTTTTGCGAGAGTCATTTTTTCTAAGGAACGAAAAGCTCCCCGACGATCCTTATGCGCTTGCGCAGGCCATCAAGACATGCGCGATAAAAGTGCAAGCTATGAACGGGCTTGAACGCGCGATATCATCGGCGGGGGGGATCGATCAAAATGAACTTGATCCCCATCTGATGATCAAAAAATTGCCCGGTGTTTTTGTTGCGGGCGAAATGATCAATTGGGATGCGCCAACCGGCGGCTATTTATTGCAGGCCTGTTTTTCAACCGGCGTTGCTGCCGCTCGTGGCCTTGCTGAGTGGCTCAGTAAAAATAGAGCCTGATCAGGCGCCTGTTGGCATGTTGAAAATGCGCACCGCATCAGCAGCTGCTTTCGCGCGGGCATTGGTGCGGGCTTTGACGATGGCGCGCAGGATATTTGCGGCAGCGTCATATTCGGCCTGTTCGGTGCGGGCGACGGGTTGATTGTCTTCCAGCGCATCGACGGCTTTGGCGATTAATAGCGTCGCCATCATCGGAAGATTGAGCCGCGAGCGTTCAACGGCCGACTGAAGCGATTCGGAAAAGCCTGACGCTTCCTGGCGCAAATAAGTTTCTTCGCGTTTTTCAGCTTGAAGTCGGCGGTCCGCCCGAAGGGTCGCAAGGTCGATGATTTCTGCGCTCATGGCGGTTCCAATCTTCATTTCATGCCAATCTGCGGGTGAAGACGGCTGATGAAATAAAAAATTAAGCGAGTATTTGTCACAAGGTGACGAGACTACAGCGAGTTTCGTGCCAGATGGGCTAGGCCCGATCCGAAGATGAGCGGCCCCCAAATATGGTCGGAGGGTGAGTTATGCGTCGATTTCTGCCGATTTTGTTTATCGCGGTCGCCATTGCGGCCTGCCAGAGTGTCTCCTCCGCGCCGCCGAGCGGGGGCATGATTGCGGCGGAGGCATCGGATGCTGCGACCGGGGCAACGGCCAAAACTGAAGCGGCCCCCTCGATCCGGGTGGCGTCAGCTACCCCTTCGAAGCCCCCAGCGTCCGAGCAGCCGGTGGCCGAGCCCGTCGAGCCGTTTAGGTCCGTGACTGTTTCGGCCGATGCTTTGGCCGCAAGCCTGATCATTCCGCTCCCCGCCACCCGCGACTCCAATGCCAGCGCGATGGAAACGGAGCGGGATCGGATTGATCGATTGATTGCCGAAGGCGGCCTTACCCGCGAAGCCGGGGCCAAGCACCTCTACCGCTTAGCCACTAAGAATGGTCTCATCAAAGGCAAGCCCGATGAGGTGCTTTGGCAAACCATTATTCAGGCCTACCGCAATCTTGATGATCGCTATATCACTCTTGAAGATGCTGCGGGCGACATAACGGCGGCCTTCCAGCAGCGCCGCCAGGCAAAATAGAATAGGCTAAGGTTGGGCCCGATCATGATTGAGGCTTAACCACACGAGATCACGACAGGGGTAAATCATGACGGTTACGATTGATGGCGCAAAACTGACAATTGACGGTGTGGTGCGTGTGGCGCGTCCGGGTGCCAATGGTCGTTATGAGAAAGCGGCTCTCTCGCCGAAAGCGCGTGAACGCATCGCGGCAACCCGCGCCTTCATCGACAAAGAATGGATGAATGATGATGCGCCGCTGATGTATTCCTTCAACACGGGTGTGGGTCTTTTCAAAGATCAACGCGTGTTGATGTCTGACATGGCGGCCTATCAGACAAAATCGATTTACGCCCATGCAACCGGTATCGGTGAGCCGCTTGATGAAGATATTGTGCGCGCAACAATGTTACTGCGCGCCAATGCCTTTGCGTCAAATTATTCCGGCCCACGCGTTGAAGTGGTTGATCGCCTTCTCGACTTTTTGAACAAGGGCTTGATCCCCGTTATTCCGGCGAAGGGCTC
>CANGSG010000178.1 GCA_947456435.1 Hyphomicrobiales bacterium | reverse complement strand
TTATTTTGAAAGCGTTGCCAAAGACCGCGATGGGAAGCTCGCGGCGAATTGGGTGATCAATGAACTCTTTGGTCGCCTGAACAAAGAAGGCAAAGACGTCACAACATCGCCAATGTCTGCGGATCAATTGGGCGCCATTGTTGACTTGATTTCCGAAAATGTGATCTCCGGAAAACTCGCCAAAGATTTGTTCGAGATCGTCTGGACCGAAGGGGGTGATCCGCGCGCGATTGTCGAGGCGCGTGGTATGAAGCAGGTCACGGATACGGGCGCCATTGAAAAAGCTATTGATGCGGTGATCGCCGCAAACCCCGACAAGGTCGAGCAGGCGAAAGCCAAGCCCACAATGATCGGCTGGTTCGTGGGACAGGTGATGAAAGAGACCGGTGGTAAGGCTAATCCGCAGGCCGTGAATGATCTTTTGAAAGCCAAGCTCGGAATTTAAAAAAATTCGATGTCGCCGCCATGATGCGGCATTGAATTTCGCGTTCCGACACCCAATTTGACGCCCTCAACAATGAGAGCGACAGAATGGTTGAATTTTCCTCGAGTGGAACGCCTTTAAACCGCGATGATATGAGTGCGGCTCTTGATCTCATTGGTGCTGATGAAGCGGCCCTATGGGCCGTTTTGTCTGTTGAAACGTCCGGCTCAGGGTTCTTGTCGGATCGCCGACCGAAGATTTTATTTGAACGTCATTATTTTCATCGTCTAACGGCAGGACGCTATGACTCCAATTATCCGCAGATCAGTGCGCGCACAGCTGGGGGCTATGGACTCGCAGGTGCACATCAATATGAACGACTCGAGTTGGCATTAACGCTTGATCAGAGCGCTGCGCTTCAAAGCGCATCTTGGGGCTTGGGCCAGATTATGGGCAGCCATTTTGAAAAGCTTGGTTATGAGTCGCCTACAGCGATGGTTGAAACTTTCGCAAATTCTGAAGGGGCGCACCTTAAGGGCATCGCTGATTTTCTGCTTGCAGAGGGTCTTGATGAAGCGCTCCGTCAGAAAGATTGGGCTACTTTTGCAAGGGTCTATAATGGGCCCAATTACGCCATTAATCGCTATGATGAAAAATTATCGAGCTTCTATGATCGTTATTCAAAAGGGATAATTCCGGATTTATCCATTCGTTCAGCTCAGCTTTATTTAGTTTATGCGGGCTTCTCAGTCACAGTTGATGGGATTTTTGGCGCATCGACTTCAAAAGCTTTGCAAGCGTTTCAAGCGCGCCGTGCTTTACCCGTAACGGGAGAGCTTGATGAAGCGACCTTGTCAGAACTGGTTGCGTGACAAGTTCGAATTATCCACACAAGGATTAGTTGAGAACACCCTGCACAAACTCTGCCCCAAAAGCACCCGGTGCCAGAACAACTGCGGCCCATAGAAGTGCTGACGCCACGTTGGCTAATTGAAACGGAATGAGCGGCATCGTCGTCGCACCCGCAATCAAGGGTACGATCGCACGTAACGGTCCAAAGAAGCGCCCAAAAAACACTGCAAGAATGCCATAGCGCTCAAACATGCGATGGCCGCGCTCAATCATCTCAGGGTGTTTTCGAAGCGGCCACGCGCCGGCGATTTGCGCATGATAATGATAGCCGAGCCAGTAAGAGAGCCAATCACCGAGCATCGCGCCCAAAGCAGCGCCCATCCACAGAGGCCAGAATTCGAGACCCGCCGCGCCAATTAATGCCCCGATCCCCCAAAGAATAATGGTTGCGGGAATGAGGAGCGAGACGAAAGCGAGAGATTCTCCGAATGCCAGTAAGAAAACGATGGGCACGGCCCATTCCTGATGGGTTTTGACAAGTTCAAGGGTTGTTTCGACGATTGAAGGCATCAGCGGAGGATCTCATGAGAGAGGGACAGGGATATGTGTCTATTTCGGGTCATTTAGGTATTCTTCTTGTCAAAATCATGGGGGCATGAAAGATCGATGTCATATTTTCGTTCACAAATTCGAGGAGGATGCGACCGATGACCGCACGATTTACGCTTCATGGTATCTTTTTATCAGGGCCCACATACAAAGTGGGTCTGATGCTCACTTTAAGCGGTGAGGCATTCGACTACGAACATGTGAATTTGCGCGAAGGCGCACAAAAGAAGCCTGACTATCTTAAACTCAATCGTTTTGGTCAGGTGCCCGTCCTCGTTGATAATTCAAACGGCAAAGCGCTCTGCCAGTCGGGCGCTATTCTCGACTATCTTGCCGATAAGACCGGAAAATTCGGTGGCGCGACGTTGGATGATCGGTTGCGCGCGCGGGAATGGCTCTTTTGGGGCTGGGATCGATTTGATGCCCCGGTCTATCGGTTACGCTCTTGGAAACTCGGCTTTCGTCAATTTGAGCCCGCAGTGGTTCAGCTTTATGAAGCCGAACGTAAGGCGGCTTTTGATACGCTCGAACAGCATTTTGCATCAGGGCATGACTTTCTTGCTGGCGATCACGCAACGATTGCCGATATCGATCTTTATGGTGTTGCGGCGTTTGCGCATCAGGGTGACTATGATGTGTCGGTTAATCCGCATGTCGTTAAATGGATGAAGCGTATCGAAGCGCTGCCGCATTTCAAATCAACCGATACGCTGTTGCCGCCCGAAAGCCGCAAAGCATAAAGACCGTCTTCATTGAGATCGCAGGTTAAAGGATTTTATTATGGCACAGGCACGAACAACGCCGATTGATGTTTATTATTGGCCAACACCCAATGGGTGGAAGGTCACCATCATGCTTGAGGAATGCGGAATTCCTTATGACATCAAGTTGATCAATATAGGCAAGGGTGAGCAATTCGAGCCGAGCTTTTTGAAGATTGCGCCGAATAATCGCATTCCGGCGATTGTCGATCATGAAGGTCCGGGTGGGGCACCAATTTCAATTTTTGAATCAGGTGCCATTCTGCAATATCTCGGGCGCAAGACCGGAAAATTTTATCCAACCGATGAGCGCAAACGCGTCGCGGTTGAGGAATGGCTTTTCTGGCAGATGGGCGGTTTGGGCCCGATGTCGGGCCAAGCCAATCACTTCCGCATCTATGCGCCGGAAAAAATTGAGTACGGGATCAATCGGTACACCAATGAAGTGAACCGGCTTTACGGTGTGATGAACCGCCAGCTTGCCGATCATGAATATCTTGCAGGCGATTATTCGATTGCCGATATCGCCTCGATTGGTTGGATGAAGAGCGCCGAACGGCTCGGCCAAAATCTCAATGACTTCCCGCATTTGAAGCGCTGGCATGACACGGTGCTGGCCCGTCCGGCGGTAGAGCGGGGCATTGCTGTGGGGTCTGATGTACCGCGCCCCAATCTCGTGACCGATAAAGACGCCCAAGCGGTACTTTTTGGCCAAAAATCGCGCTGAAATCGTCAATTGCAAAAAAAGACCCCGGCGCGATACGCAGCCGGGGTTTATGAAGTCACAGATGGGAGGAATTTGGACGACATCCAAAAACCGAGCAATCTACGCTCGCGGGGGCGTCCGGATCACCTCGCGTGCTGAAAAAACTGGCACGGTTCAGGACATTTTGACGCGGCGGGTTCGCAGCGCGCCCATTGCTTAGGGCATTTGATGAAAAGACAAACGGGTTGAGGCGTCGCGTCGCACTTCTCGAAAGCCCATATCT
Source organism: Hyphomicrobiales bacterium (assembly GCA_947456435.1). Lineage (GTDB taxonomy): Bacteria > Pseudomonadota > Alphaproteobacteria > Rhizobiales > Beijerinckiaceae > CAIUPE01. The sequence goes on along the minus strand of CANGSG010000178.1, from coordinate 306 downwards.
TTTAAAACTTCGCGCCGTACATCAAACGCATAAGCGATAAGCGAGCCTTGATTTTGAAAATGGAAAAGATTTTTTTTGATGAAGTATTCGAGCGCGGCAGCATCGAAGGGATTGAACAAAAAAACCAAAGTTGGCGCGGCCGGTAAGGCATAATCGCGCGCGTCAGTTTCCAAAATATCAGATTGGATTAATCCGGCGCGGCGCATATTCGCTTTCGCAGCCGAGGCTAATCGCGGCGCAAATTCAATACCAGTGATGCGATCAAACTTTCCTTTTAATCCCATATAGACGCAGGCTTTTCCTTTA
>CANGSG010000177.1 GCA_947456435.1 Hyphomicrobiales bacterium | reverse complement strand
GTTTGAGGAGCCCTGCGCTGATCATGAAAATGATTATGAGCGCTATTATCCGGTTAAAGACCGGTTGGGCGTGAATCGAGTCCTCTATAAAGACTATTTGGGGCTCGTCCCGTCACGTATGAAATTTATTGGACGGACAGGACTCTATGCGTATCTCGACATGCATCAGGCGATATCATCGGCGCTTGCATTGGCCGATGATGTCTTGGCTTAAGGGTTCTCAGAGATAGAAATCATATTCACGCGGGGTCGGGCGTTCGAAGAGTTCGTTTAACTCACCGCGTTTCGTATCACGATAGGCCTTCAGAAAGCGTAGCGGAATTGTGTCCGTTATCCGTTTTGCTTTGACGAGATCATCGAGTGCGGCATGTAGATGAGATGCCGGCGTTTTAAAGCCACGGGGCGGCGCGATTGTATCGGCGCGGCTTGCTATAATTGGTTCTGAGGGTTGAAGCCTATTGCGAATACCGTGATGGAGACCTGCAAGAACAGCCGCCATTGCCAAATGGGGCGAAGCGTCTGCGCAAGACGCGCGATGTTCAATCCGGCGTCCTTGCTCATTGCTGTGTGGGATACGTAACGCAACCGAACGATTATTTGGTCCCCAATGGGCATTCACAGGAACAAAATTATATTGCTCGAAGCGGCGGAAGGCAGAAAAATTTGGCGCGAAAAACGCAAATGATTCCGACAGTGTTTTTTGCAATCCGGCGACGGCATGCCCAAGGAGGACATCGCCACCCGCTGCGCCGAATAGATTCTTACCCTTTTCATCGACAAGGCTCACATGAATGTGAAGACCATTGCCGGGCTCTTCAAGATAGGGCTTAGCCATGAAGGTTGCATCATGACCTTGCGACCGGGCAACACCTCGAATGAGACGACGCAAGAGCACCGCATCATCGGCCGCTTTAACCGGATCATCGCTGTGTTGCAGATTGATTTCGAATTGGCCCAAACCATATTCGGCAACGGCGGTCGTTGCCGGAATGTTTTGGAGAGCTGCTGCGCGCTCAATCGCATTTACGAATGGGGCGTAGTCTTCAACCGCTTCAAGCCCGAGATTTTGAGCCACACGCGGCGCGGCCTTTGTACGAACGAGTTTTGCAGGCTTTATTCCGCCTTCTGGCGTGCGCTCACTATCGATCATGTAGAATTCGAGTTCACAAGCAACGACAGGGCGATAGCCATCAGCATGAAGGGCCTTCACAACATCCGCGAGAATCTTACGCGGATCGAACCAAAGCTCTTCTTGTATTTTGACGTCGCGCATCGACAACACACATTGAGCAGTCGGCGCAGTTGCCCAGGGAACGGGAACGAGTGAGCCGCTCAAAGGAAAGCCGACCGCGTCAGGATCACCATCTGTGCCACCGAGTTTGCCTGCATCATGACCATGACCACGCACATCAAGCAGCGCCGCGCAGGCCGAGAAGGTTACACCGGAGCGAAAGATACGTTCGAGATCTTTTATCGATTCTCTTTTGCCGAGAGCATGGCCTGAAATCGACATCATGAACGTGTCGACGAATCGCGTATCGGGATGGGCCTTCAGAAATGCGTGGGCTTCTTGTGTGGCTTGGTCAGTCATCATCTTCTCCAGCCGCCATGCGATGATGCATGACGGGTTTTGTCCTTTTAGCCTTGATTGGGTCTATTCGACAATTGCGTAGATTTTTCGCACTTCGTCCGCATTGTCCCAAATACCGGAAAATCCCGCCGGAATCACAAAGGCATCCCCCGCTTTGAAGGGAAATCGCGATCCGTCATCGCCGACCAATTGGCCCGATCCCGAGAGGATCACGCAGAGCTCTTCCTCGTCATAGGACACGCGCCAGGCCCCGGCTTCAGCACGCCATTGTCCGGTATGGAAATTCTTTGTGGTGTTTTCGGTGGCAACCAACACGCCGGTTTGCGGGGTCCCGCGTGTCAGGCGTTGGGCATCAACCGGTGTGTCCAGCGCAATGGGTGCCTTTAGATCAAGAAAGATCGGATGGGTTGTCATCAGGGTTAACGTCCCGCAAGCGCGGCGCGTTCAGCACGCTCACGCTCAACTTCTTGGCGCTTGGTCATGATCGAAGCAATCACGACCGCTATCGTCACCACACCCACCATTAGAGAGCACACCGCATTGATCTCCGGCTTCACGCCCAAGCGCACATCCGAATAGATTTTCATCGGCAGTGTTGTCGCGCCCGGTCCTGTTGTGAAGCTCGCAATGACCAAATCATCGAGCGACAAAGTAAAAGCCAACATCCAACCCGAGATCACTGCTGGCAAAATAATTGGCAGCGTGATGCGAAAAAACGTTACGAAGGGTGTGCAGCCCAAATCCATCGCGGCTTCTTCGACCGAACGATCAAAGCTCGCCAAGCGCGATTGCACCACCACCGCTACAAAGCACATCGTGAATGTAATATGAGAAAGGACGATCGTCCAAAACCCACGATCCAGATTGACAGCAACGAAGAGCAACAAGAGAGAGAGGCCTGTGATCACTTCGGGCATCACCAAAGGCGCGTAAACCATCGCCGAAAACAAAGTGCGACCTCTGAAGCGGCCATAGCGGGAGAGAGCTAAGGCCGCCATTGTTCCCAATATTGTTGCGACGCTTGCCGATAAAACACCGACCTGCAGCGTCACCCAAGCGGCATCCAGCAATTGGTCATTCTGGAATACGGAGGCGTACCATTTGGTTGACCATCCGCCCCACACCGCGACTGAACGTCCGGCGTTAAAGGAATAGAGGATCAACAACACAATCGGCAGATAAAGAAACGAAAAGCCCAGCGTCAACGAGACGACATTAAAAGCGGAGAGGCGTTTCATCAGCGCATCTCCTGTTGGCGGGCTTCATTGGATTGGAAGATGATGATGGGGATCATTAGAACAATCAGAAGTGCAATGGCCACAGCGGACGCCGCTGGCCAGTCGCGATTGTTGAAAAACTCTTCCCACATCGTCTTGCCGATCATCAGCGTTTCCGATCCCCCCAAAAGATCAGGGATCACAAATTCACCGACCGCCGGAATGAAAACAAGAAAACATCCGGCAATCACGCCGGGAATGGAGAGCGGAAAAGTGACTCGCCAAAAGGCTTGAAATTGCGTGCAGCCTAAATCTTTGGCCGCTTCAATGAGACTCTCATCCATTTTTTCTAGCGCGGAATAAAGCGGCAACACCATGAAAGGCAGATAGGAATAGAGAATGCCAATATAGACCGCAGTATTGGTCGAAAGAATCTGGATCGGTTCGTCAATTAATCCAAAGCTTACCAGAAAAGAATTCAGCAAACCTTCTTCGGAGAGGATGGATATCCACGCATAGATGCGGATCAGAAAACTCGTCCAGAAGGGCAAGATCACCATCATCACCAAAGTCGGGCGGATCGATTTCGGGGCGCGGGCCATCCCATAGGCAATCGGATAAGCGAGGAACAGCATCATCAAGGTCGAGGTGCCGGCAATCCAGAGGCTTGAGAGATAGGATTCAATATAAATTGAATCCGTGAAAAGCCGCTTGTAATTCTCAAATTGCAGCGCTTGGATTTTATCAAGCGTATCAGCCCAGATGTCATTGATCACATCGAAGACTGGTGAATAGGGCGGTTGCGCAATCTCGGTCGATGAAAATGAGATTTTCAGAACGATCAAAAAAGGCACGAGGAAAAACACCAGCATCCACACATAAGGGATGGAGGTGACAATCCAGCGTTGATTTCCGCGTGCAGCCATGTTTGCAGTCACTTCGTCAAGACGACGCCCGAGTCGGGCGTCCATGTGAGATAGACTTTATCTTCCCAGGTGATCGGCCGCTCCACCACGCGACTTGTATTGGCAATGGACGCGCGCATCGTGCCACCTTGATCAAGGCGCACATGATATACGGAGATATCGCCGACATAGCCGATGTCCCATACTGTACCGCGCGCACAATTTGTTTGCGGATCATTGGGCG
>CANGSG010000176.1 GCA_947456435.1 Hyphomicrobiales bacterium | reverse complement strand
GTCTCTCGAGCCCGTGACCCCGAAATTGTCACATGTCTCGCCTCTTGCCGGTATGAAACGTATCTTCGGCATGGAAGCGCTTGTTCAATTTGCCAAGACGCTTCTAAAACTCGGCGCCGTGGGTGCCATCATTGCCTTTTTAATGGTGAGCGAGATTGAACGTCTTCCCCTTATGTTGACGCTCGATCTTCATATCTTTTTCGAGATCGTCAGAAAATCAGTCGGCACGTTAATTTTTTCCGTATTGGCTGTTCAAACTTTGATTGCAGGGGGTGATTACCTCTATCGGTATTTAACGTGGTATCAGCGTTTGAAAATGACGCGCCAAGATATGAAAGAAGAATATAAGCAACAAGAAGGCAGTCCCGAAATCCGGCAAAAGCTGCGCCAATTGCGACGCGACTTTGCGCGGCGCGGCATGATGAAGAAAGTCCCGAAGGCCACGGTGATTGTTACCAACCCAACCCATTTTGCTGTTGCTCTTCAGTATGAAAACGGCATGGCTGCGCCTGTCTGTCTTGCGAAAGGCGTTGATGTTTTGGCCTTGCGCATCCGCGCCCTTGCCGAAGAACATCGGGTACCAATTGTTGAAGATCCGCCCTTAGCGCGCTCTCTTTATCGGTTGGTCGAGATCGACGAACAAATTCCGCTTGATTTGTATAAGCCAGTCGCCGAGATCATCGGTTATGTAATGCGACTCAAGCGCGGTCAGACTGCGCGCTATTCGTCCGGGCGGGGAAGTCGATGAGTGAGTGGGTTCACGATGCTGAAGTGCCGCGTGCGGGTCGCCGGATCCTGCTTTCGGGACTTGTTGCGCTTGGCCTTCTTCTCGTGGGCTTTGGCGCTGCCGCTTTGTCTGTCGCGCAAGAGAATGTCGGCCTCGTACTCATTGGTCTCGTTGCTGTTTTGGCGACGCTTGGCGCTTTGAGCCTTATCGGCTTTGCCTTTGGTTTTTTCTCCGTTGGCGAGGCGCCTCTCACCGATCCTTTAGTGCCGGCATTGATGGACTCGCTCGATGAAGGCTGCGCCCTGGTTGATCCAACCGGGCGCGTGGTCTTCGCTAATCGGGCCTATATGACTTTGACCGGATCAACCTCTCTTTCTTCGGCCTTGTCACCTGAAGGGCTTTTCGGTCATGCGCCGGAAGCCGCGCAAGCCATGTTTCGTCTTGCCGAAGCCGCCCGCCGCGGGCGAGAGGCAGATGAAGAAATAAGGCTCGATCAAGGCTTGTCAGGAAGGACACCCGCTTGGTTCCGTATTCGGACGGCGCCTTTCTTTTCGAGGGACGAGCAGAAGCGGCAAATGTGGCGCGTGTCAGAGGTGACGCGCGAGCGTGAGCGGCAAGAAACTGTATTTCGTGAATTGCAGCACGCGATCGAGTTCCTTGATCACGCGCCCGCCGGTTTTTTCTCGCTGAACCGCGATGGTTGTATCGACTATTTGAATGCGACTCTCGCCTCTTGGATCGGGCGTGACCTTGCTGAAATGGGTTCAGGGGGTGTTGCGCTTGATCAGGTGATTGCCGCGCCGGATCAGGCGCGTCTTCTCCATGAGAGCGGCCCCGCGCATCAAAGCCGCGTGGATGTGATTGAAACCGAATTGCACAATAGTTCGGGCGCATTGGTGCCTGTGCGTCTCTTGCACCAAACCCAATTTGATCAAAATGGCCGCGCACTTCCAAGCCGCACATTGGTGATTGATCGCCGGATGGGCGCGGTCACCCGTGACGAATCCGTCAATGACGAATATCGCTTCGCGCGGCTGTTTAACGCGTCGCCTTTTGGAATTGCGATCATTGATCGCGAGGGAAAAATCATCAGAACCAATTCGGCTTTCACGCGGATCATGCCTCAGGGCAGTGGGAAAGCGGGCGCGGTTTTTTCGTCAATCATTGCCGCCGATGATCAAGATCGGTTGGCGAGCCTTCTCGATTTAACAAACGCAACGCGCGGTGAACATGCGCCGGTGGATTTGAAGCTTGCTTCTGATGGTCGATCTGCGCGTCTTTTTGTGACCCATCTTCATGCAGATAATCCCGGTGACGACGCGGCCATTATCCATCTGCTCGACACAACCGAGCAACGCGCGCTTGAAGCGCAATTTGCCCAAGCGCAGAAGATGCAAGCCGTGGGCGAACTCGCTGGCGGGGTCGCGCATGACTTCAATAATGTGCTGCAAGGTATTCTAGGATATGCAGATTTACTGCTCGCCAATCATCGGCCAACCGATCCGGCGTTCCAGGATATCATGGAGATCAAGCAGAATGTGAACCGGGCTGCAGGTCTTGTGGGCCATCTCTTGGCCTTCTCGCGGCGCCAGACTTTGATGCCGGTGGTGTTCCATTTTACCGAAATCCTTCCCGATCTCTCACGGCTCTTGAAACGCCTCATCGGGTTCCGCGTGAATCTTGATGTAAAACATGACCGTGATCTCTGGCTCGTCAAAGCCGACCGCACGCAATTCGAACAGGCGATCATTAATCTTGCAATGAATGCGCGTGATGCGATGTCTCAAGGCGGGCAGCTTTCCATTCGGACCGCTAATATAGCGGCTGCAGCCACACGCGATCTTGGCGATACAACCATTCCGGCTGCCGATTATGTGATGATTGAAATCGCCGATACCGGCACAGGCATAGCGCCGGAAGTTCTCGATAAGATCTTTGAACCCTTCTTTACGACCAAAGAAGTGGGCAAGGGCACGGGTCTTGGTCTCTCTATGGTCTATGGCTTTGTCAAACAATCGGGTGGCTTCATTCTTTGTGACTCGAAGCCGGGCGAGGGCACGCGGTTCCGAATTCTCCTGCCACGCCATATTCCGGAGGCGGGGGATCGTTCGGTCAAGACTGATGCTGCCGCGGCCGCAAAGCCAAGCGTGGATCTTTCCGGGCAAGGCACGATCCTTCTTGTTGAAGACGAAGATGCAGTGCGGGCCTTCGGGGCACGCGCGCTCTCGCAACGCGGTTATCGCGTGCTTGAGGCGGCGAACGGTGTTGAGGCGTTGGCGATCCTTGAAGCCGAGGGCACCCCCGTTGACCTCATCGTCTCGGATGTCGTGATGCCGGAAATGGACGGGCCAACATTACTCGGGGAAGCGCGCGCACGCGGGATCACATCGCGGTTCATTTTTGTTTCGGGCTATGCCGAGGAAGCCTTCCGCAAGAATCTCCCCGATGGCGAGGAATTCGGCTTCCTGCCCAAGCCGTTTTCGCTCAAGCAGCTGATCGAGACGGTGAAGGACGCCGTCGGGTAAGGCTCTGATTTAACAAAGTTTTCACTATAGCTTTGACATTTCTAGGATGAGAACAAAAAAAGAACTTGAGCTTTGGAACAAAACGTGATCAAAAATCTTACGCCGCGTCATTGAGACTCGGAATCGCGTCTGCCATAAGGATCACTCACCATGTCGCAAGCAGCACTTCGGGTCGTTGAAGGACAATCAATGGATAAGTCAAAGGCGCTCGACGCCGCTCTCTCTCAGATCGAACGGGCCTTCGGTAAAGGCTCCATCATGCGCCTCGGTAAATCCGACAAGCTGGTGGAGATCGAAACCGTTCCGACCGGCTCTCTAAGCCTCGATATCGCGCTGGGCGTCGGCGGCTTGCCGCGTGGCCGCGTGATTGAAATTTACGGTCCTGAATCATCAGGTAAGACAACGCTTGCTCTCCATACGGTCGCTGAGGCGCAGAAGCTCGGTGGTGTTTGTGCCTTTATCGATGCGGAACATGCGCTCGATTCAATTTATGCCCGCAAGCTTGGCGTTAATCTTGAGGATCTCCTGATTTCTCAGCCCGACACGGGCGAGCAGGCTCTTGAAATCTGCGACACGCTTGTGCGTTCGGGTGCTGTGGATGTTCTCGTCGTAGACTCGGTGGCCGCCCTTGTGCCGCGCGCCGAAATCGAAGGCGAAATGGGCGATGTGCAGCCCGGTCTTCAGGCGCGTTTGATGAGCCAGGCGCTCCGCAAGCTCACGGCTTCGATCTCGCGCTCGAATTGCATGGTCATTTTCATCAACCAGATCCGTATGAAGATCGGCGTGATGTATGGCTCGCCT
>CANGSG010000175.1 GCA_947456435.1 Hyphomicrobiales bacterium | reverse complement strand
GGCGAAGTCTTGCCGGGACCAACCGGCGAAGACAATCGTCTGATCCGCCGCGGGCGCGGTGTGTTCGTGTGCATCAGCCCGTGGAATTTTCCGCTTGCGATTTTCTTAGGCCAAATCACGGCCGCATTAGCGGCGGGCAATACCGTTGTCGCAAAGCCCGCCGAACAAACCCCGCTCATCGCGTTTGAAGCGATCAAACTGTTGCATCGCGCGGGTGTTCCCAAAACCGCCCTTCATTTTGTCACCGGTGCCGGAGATGTCGGTGCGGCGCTTGTTGCGCATCCCGCTGTAGGCGGCGTTGCCTTCACGGGGTCAACCGAAACCGCATGGCGCATCAATCGGTCCCTTGCGGCCAAAGATGGCCCCATCGTGCCGTTAATTGCCGAAACCGGTGGCATTAATGCGATGATTGTGGATGCGACGGCGCTTGCGGAACAAGTCACCGATGATGTCGTGATGTCAGCCTTCCGTTCGGCAGGGCAACGCTGCTCGGCGCTGCGCCTTCTCTGCGTGCAGGATGATGTCGCCGATAAAATGATCACCATGATCAAAGGTGCTGCGGAAGAATTGAAACTTGGCGATCCGCGCGATATCGCAACCCATATCGGTCCGGTGATCGATACCGAGGCGAAAGACACGCTCAACACGCATATTGCCGCGATGAAAAAAACGGCAAAGACCCATCTTGCCGGAACCGCGCCTGCGCAAGGCGCCTATGTGGCGCCGCATATTTTTGAACTCAACTCTGTGGGCGATGTGAAGCGTGAAGTCTTCGGCCCCATTCTCCATGTGGTGCGTTGGAAGTCGGGCGGGCTTTCAACCCTGCTCGATCAGATCGACGCGCTTGGCTTCGGCCTCACGCTGGGCGTGCACACCCGCATCGACGCGGTGCGCGACGCGGTGGTGGATCGCTTGGATGCCGGTAACTGCTATATCAATCGCAATATGATCGGCGCGGTCGTTGGCACGCAACCTTTCGGGGGCTCGCGTCTCTCGGGCACAGGCCCAAAAGCTGGCGGACCAGATTATCTGCGCCGCTTCACGCTCGAGCAAACAGTAACGATCAATACCGCCGCCGCTGGAGGCAATGCGAGCCTGATTGCGATGGGGGAGTGAGAAGCGGTTCGCGTTAGCGACTAGGATTGAAAAGATCTGTTTAAGGTGCTAATTAGAGCTCTATTAAAGGAATTTTTCATGGCGAACCAGATCTTTGCGTTGACAACGGCGAGTGTGTCCGAACTCAAGAAAAACCCTATGGGCACAGTGGCGGCCGGGGAGGGCTTCCCTGTCGCGATTCTCAATCGCAATGAACCGGCTTTTTATTGTGTGCCCGCCAAAGCCTATGAGGCGATGCTCGACCGGCTCGAAGATCTCGAACTGAACGCCATTGCGGACGCGCGACAAGGTCAGACAATTCACCGGGTCAAACTGGATGAGATATGAGCTCGCCTTTTTGGACGATGCTCTGAAAGAGTGGCGTAAGCTCGATCCGCAAACACGCTCACAATTCAAGGCCAAACTCGCGGAGCGGCTTGAAAATCCAAAAATTCCGGCCTCGCGACTTCATGGCGCGAAAGAGCGCTACAAAATCAAGCTGCGCAATGCCGGTTATCGTCTTGTCTACGAGGTCAAGGACCGTGAGTTGCTTGTTGTGGTTGTTGCCGTTGGCAAACGTGAGCGGAATAATGTCTATAGAGCTGCCGAGCGCCGGAAAACGGAATGATGAGGTAGAAAGCAGTTTTTGTTGCTGCTGACTCGACATCAGGCGCTTCCCCCTGTATGGAAACGCCTTCAACTCACAACAGCGCGCCGAAACGCTGGTTTGAGGGTCAAAATCCTCCGAATTGGGGTCAAAAATCCCCAAAAAGAGGCTCAAAGCCCTGAAATCCATACGGCAGGAGACTAAAATGGATATTATCCAGCAGCTCGAGAAAGAGCAGGCTGAAAAGCTCGCCGCCGCCCGTCCGATTCCGGATTTTGAGCCCGGCGATACAGTTCAGGTTAATGTGAAGGTCGTTGAAGGCGAGCGCACCCGCGTTCAGGCCTACGAAGGCGTATGCATTGCGCGCAATGGCGGTGGCATCAATGAAAGCTTCACCGTTCGCAAGATTTCTTATGGTGAAGGCGTCGAGCGTGTCTTCCCGATTTATTCGCCGCTGATCGACTCGATCAAGGTGATCCGCCGCGGTAAAGTCCGTCGCGCCAAGCTCTATTATCTGCGTGATCGTCGCGGTAAATCGGCCCGTATCGTTGAACGCAAGACCGGCCATGGCACGGAGCAGTCGGAAGGCTGATTGCCCGTGGCCTTTCAGGTCCTTTGACGAGTTTTGGCGGGCGCGGCGGATGACGTCGCGCCTTTGCCTTTTTTGATCCTTAGTTTTCGCGCCGGTCATTCCGGTAACCAGACGCAGGAAGAGCATCCCGATGGTTAAGTCCTCCGCCCCCCGTACGCTTTATGATAAAATCTGGGACGATCATGTCGTCGACACCCAGCCCGATGGCACCTGCCTTCTCTATATTGATCGCCATCTCGTGCATGAGGTGACGAGCCCGCAAGCCTTTGAAGGCTTGCGTATGACGGGTCGCAAAGTGCGCGCGCCGCAAAAGACGCTTGCCGTCGTCGATCACAATGTGCCGACCACAGATCGCTCGAAAGGCATTGAGGATCCCGAGTCCCGCACGCAAGTGGAAACGCTCGCCGAGAACGCGCGCGAATTCGGCGTTGAATATTATAACGAGCTCGATAGACGCCAAGGCGTTGTGCATATTGTTGGCCCTGAGCAGGGCTTCACTTTGCCGGGCACAACCATTGTGTGCGGCGACAGCCACACTTCGACGCATGGTGCGTTTGGCGCGCTCGCGCATGGCATCGGCACATCGGAAGTTGAACATGTGCTCGCAACCCAAACACTCATTCAATCAAAAGCGAAAAATATGCGCATCACGGTTGACGGGAAATTACCCGCCGGCGTGACCGCGAAAGACATCATCCTCTCCATCATTGGCGAGATCGGCACCGCAGGCGGGACCGGTCATGTCATGGAATATGCGGGCGAAGCGATCCGCGCCTTGTCGATGGAAGGTCGTATGACTATCTGCAACATGTCGATTGAAGGCGGCGCGCGTGCGGGTCTCGTTGCGCCGGATGAAAAGACATTCGCCTATTTGCAGGGACGTCCCAAAGCGCCGAAGGGCGCCGCATGGGATCAAGCGCTTGCCTATTGGAAGATGCTTTATTCCGATGACGGCGCGCATTTTGATCGCGAGATCAAACTCGATGCCGCCAATCTTCCGCCCATCGTCACATGGGGCACGTCGCCCGAAGACGTTGTGTCGATCACCGGCACGGTGCCGCATGCCGCTTCGGCCGCATCGGATCAAAAGAAAGCCGCGGTTCAACGCGCACTTGAATATATGGGCCTGAAGGGCGGCGAGAAGATCACCGACATCAAGCTTGATCGCGTGTTTATCGGTTCGTGCACCAATGGCCGCATCGAAGATTTGCGCGCGGTTGCGAAAGCGGTTGATGGCAAAAAAGTCGCCTCAACGGTGAGCGCGATGATTGTGCCGGGTTCAGGTCTCGTCAAACAACAAGCCGAAGAAGAAGGTCTCGACAAAATCTTCAAAGCCGCAGGCTTTGATTGGCGTGAGCCGGGCTGCTCGATGTGCTTGGCAATGAATGCCGACAAGCTCGCACCGGGCGAGCGTTGCGCGTCGACATCAAACCGCAATTTCGAAGGCCGCCAGGGCTTCAAAGGGCGCACGCATCTCGTCTCGCCGGTTATGGCAGCCGCTGCGGCCATTGAAGGTCATTTTGTTGATGTACGGAATTGGGGCTGAGCGTTTTTAATAAGGCGCGTGCTCAGTGAACATAAATTAACGAGGCGAAATCCATGAAGCCCTTCACCACTCTCACCGGCGTTGCTGCTCCGCTCGACATTATGAATGTCGACACGGATATGATCATCCCGAAACAATATCTGAAAACCATCAAGCGCACGGGCTTGGGCACAGGCCTTTTCGCCGAAATGCGGTTCAATGAAGATGGCAGCGAGAATCCCGATTTTGTGTTGAACAAACCCGCTTATCG
>CANGSG010000174.1 GCA_947456435.1 Hyphomicrobiales bacterium | reverse complement strand
CTTTTACTGATTGGGCAGCCTCAGTTTCATAGGTCAATTCAGGTAGATAAAGATTTTTTTGAGGCTGGATTGGTTCAACTGTATTTGTCAGATAAATTTGCAAGCGTTCATTCTCTTGCAATTTATATTGCCGCTCATTGAGATATTGCGACAATTTCAAATGCGCGATTGTGTAGGGCGCGATGAGAAATTCGAAGCCGAAAATATTTTTTAAAATATGTTCTTTGATGATGAGATCGCGTTTGCCGGAATCAGGCCCAATGGTCTCGAAAATTTTTTCCAAGACTTCGACCAGAAAGGTTCCGGTGCCGCAGGCGAAATCAAGCACGGTGACGCGTTTGTGGTCGGCCAGCCCGTCTTCGATGCCGAACGTGTCTTTCAATATATCGTCGATGGCTCTCACGATGAAATTGACAATCGGCGGCGGCGTATAATAGACGCCGCGCGACTTTTTGAGCTTGGCGTCATATTTGCCCAAAAAATCCTCGTAAAAATAAATGAACGGGTCTTTTGAAAAGAGCCGCCATTCTTCCTCGTCTCGCGCTTGAATTTTCCGGCTTGTCGCTTTGCGGTTTTGAAAGGATAAATCCTCATGGATCGCGGCAACATCCATCGTGTTGATGATGTTGAGGATTTCCTCAACCACCCACTTGATTTCCGTGTAATGCGCTGCATTCAGCGCAGGTAGAAATTCAACGAGTTCGCGGATCAGCCGGAATGAACTTGGCACAAATTCCGGTGCATTGCGCAGCGTGACGATCTCCTTTTCCGAATTGAGCGCCGCAAGAAAAAGGCCATAAGCAAGCGTTTGCGCGAAGGCATCCGCAAATTCGGCCAATGTCAAATCGTGAAAAACTTGCTTTTTGAACGCGTCATAAAGTCCGTAGAGCTTGTCTTGGCTCTTTTCATGTTCCTGGCGCACAAGTTCTTCGGCGAGATAGTCGCGCAAGAGATGGGCGCGGGTAGCCAGCGCCAATGCGAGTTCGGAGGCGCGGCCAACCCCTTCGGGCGCAACCGATAAAAATCCGAAGATCAAATCGGACAGGGCTTTGATCCGGTCGGGTTTTAAGATCGCCTTGCGGTTTTCGAGATCGGATTCAAAGCAGAGCTTCTCGCGCGCGACAATTTTTGCGTCCCGCAGCCAAATCCATTCAAGATAATCCGTGACGATAATGTTTCGCGAGAGCGTCTGATATTTGGCGATTTGCTCCGACTTCAAAATCTTATCGAGATTTTCGCCGATGGGTTTGTTCTCGACATAGCCGATGATCGACGCATTATGCTGCACCTTATAGTCGGGCGCTCCTTTAACACTCCGCTTCGGCTCGTGCTGAACTTTAGTGTTCGCGCTTTGCAGCGCTGCGAGCGATTGGAGAAGGGTTTCGAGTGCACCACGATCCGTATGCTCGGTTTTTTGCTCAATGGGCGTTTTGCGCAACGCTTTAAGATAGGTCTCAAAAAGAGGTTGCGTATCTAAGTCTTGGGCTTTTCTGGCCATTCCCCTCGCTCCGGCATTCACTCAAGAATCGCCGGATACGCAGGCGTTAAGCCATTACTTTACCTAACGTCATATTTTTGACAAGTGTGGTCCTTCGAGACGCGCCTTCGGCGCTCCTCAGGATGAGGGGGTAATAAATCGCAGCGCCGGAGATAGGGTTTCGTCATTGCGAGCGGGAGCGAAACAATCCCGTTGGAGTCAAAAGAAAAGGCGCAAGGGAGACACTGCGCCAAAATAACAACTATCAGCTGGATTGCTTCGCGTTCGCTCGCAATGACGGGTGGGGGTTTGCTCGCAATGACGGTTGAGAGTTACGAGCACTCACGATTGCCGATTGCCGACAACCGACCAACACCCCTCACGGCGTCTCGCCATCTAGTGCCCATGACTTCATGATCGCATTGGCAATCGCCATGGGTTGCGGGGCGAGCAATCCTTCCGGATGCGTGCCCTCGAGCATCTGGCGCACTTCATCGCGCGTGAACCAGCGCGCATGTTCGAGTTCCTCACCATCGACCGTGAGGTCATCATTCAACGCCTCGGCCAGACAGCCCATCATCAGCGAGGCGGGAAACGGCCAAGGCTGCGAGGCGAGATAGCGCACATGGCCCGTGCGCACGCCCGCTTCTTCCAACGTCTCGCGGCGCACCGCCGCTTCAATCGTTTCGCCGGGTTCCAAAAATCCCGCAAGGCATGAATACATGCCGGGTGGAAAACGCGCTTGCCGCCCGAGCACGCATTTATCGCCTTTCACCGACAGCATGATCACCACCGGGTCGGTGCGCGGAAAATGCTCGGCCGTGCAGGAGTCACAAATCCGCTTCCAGCCCGCGCTTGAAACGCGCGATGCCGCGCCGCATGCCGCACAGAACTTATGTTTGCGATGCCAATGCAACAGCGCTTTCGCTTCCGCCAGCGGGCCGATGAGAGACGCGGGCAAAAGGCCCTGCACCGCAATCGAGCGCGCATCGATCACCATAAGAGAACCAACCGTGCTTAAGCGTTCAGCGGCTTCCGCCTCAATCTCTTGCGCGAAGAGCGGCCGCGTGCCGTCAAGGCCCAGAAAGAGCGTTTCGCGCGCGGTGCCAAGCGCGTCGGCTTCCTGCGGAGAGAATAAGCCCTCACACGCGTCACCCTGACGTTTCAAAATCGAAACATCACCCGCAAACACCAACACACCGGCATCGGCTCCCGCGCGGAGCGCCTGAAGCGCCTCAGGCCGGTCACGCAGATCAGCGCGCCGGTCGAGCGGGTTGGTCACATAGCCAAGCTTTGAAAAGCGATCACTCATCTCACAAGCGCCCCAAGGCAACCGACAGCGCTTCGGCGCGCGCGCGTCCCGCATCGGGTGTGTAAGGCACCCGCGCGCCCATGGACCATACGGGCTTTGGCCATGCGGCATCCGTCTCGAAGCGCGCAATCACATGCACATGCAATTGCGCCACCATATTGCCGAGTGCGGCGACATTGAGTTTAGTCGGCGTGAAAAGACGCTGCAGAGTCTCGCTCACGCTTTCAATCTCGCGGTAAAGCGTGGCGCGGTCCTTGGGCGCAAGATCAATGATCTCGCGCATCCCCGCACGGCGCGGCACCAGGATCACCCAGGGAAATTGCGCATCATTCATCAACAGCACGCGCGAGAGATGAAGATCGCCAATAAGGATCGTGTCGGCCTCAAGCCGCGAATCGAGGGTAAAATCAGTCATGGCGGGGTTTTAGCGGCAGTCTCCGACAAAGGCGACAGGCCACACGCTGCACCCGTTACGGGATGCTTGCACCCCCAACAAATTGTCGCTACAATTTGCTATGCGTCTTGTTTGGGATGAGCCGAAACGCCTCGCCAATCTCGACAAGCATGGATGGGACTTTGCACAACTTGAAGTTGAATTTTTTCTTGGCGCGCTTGTTGTTCCCGGTCGAGAAGGGCGCTTTCGGGCGATTGGAACAGTTGGCGACCGCCCCGTCACCGTTGTTTTCACACGGCTTGGGCTCGAGGCACTCTCGATTATCAGCATGAGACCCGCGAGCCGTCGAGAAAGGAACCTTCTGCCATGACCGCCAAACCAAAAAAGACCGGATTTCAACCGGGGCGCGGCTATTCAAAGGCCGATTGGGACGCCGTATCCGACACCCCGCCCCTGTCTGCCGCCGAAATTGCCGGAGCACGCCCTTTTGGAGACATCTTCCCCGATCTCGCCGAGAGTGCCCGCCGCATGAGAGGGCCTCAAAAAGCACCGGTAAAAACCCGCGTCACCTTGCGGATCGATAGCGCGACGCTGAACGCCTACAAAGCGACCGGCAAAGGCTGGCAAACGCGAATTGACGCAGCACTGAGGGCGGCGCTCCCCATCACAAAACCCTAAGGGTTCTCCCGCCTCATCGTCTCGAATCGCTTGTTTTTTCCCGTCCGATCCCCGATATAGGGGGTGGAAGGTTGGCGTTGGACGTACCACTCGCCAACCGGGTCAGGTCCGGAAGGAAGCAGCCCTAACGAGCCCGGGCGGGTCATCGTCCAGCCTTCCACCCTCCTTTTTCTTGCGATTTTTGGGGCGATGCCCCGCACCAAACCGGTTACAGGCCACACCATGCGCGGGGGACGACGCCACAAATG
>CANGSG010000173.1 GCA_947456435.1 Hyphomicrobiales bacterium | reverse complement strand
TGGCACGCCAGAACTTGAAAGGAAACCTACAATCAACGCCATAGCACCGAGCGTCGCCCATGTCGTTATCTCGGGACTTCGGGGGACGTCGCCTTTCTCGTGCGCATCATCGATACGCTTTTGACTAGGGGCTTCGGTTTTATCTTGATCAGTCTCTTCGGCCATGGCGCCTATCCTGGCACAAAGGTCGAAAGACCTTTGAAAAGATCATCAACAAAATGGCGCGTGATGGGATCGAGGAGCACGAAGAGAATGAAGATTCCGGCGAGCACGGCAAATGGCACCGCCAAAAATGTGATCGGCACCATAGGCATCAATTTAGAAATTAATCCGAGACCCAGATTGATCAAAATGCCAAAAAGAATAAAGGGCGCCGCAATCCTCAAAGCCACATCAAAGGCATGAGTAAGTGTGGCAAGCGCTAATTGGCTGAAATCACCGAAGTCAATTGGTTGCGCAGGAGGCAAAGCGCGATAACTCTCACTCATGGCGCGAATGACAGCATGATGTCCGTCAAGGGCAAAAAAACTCACAAGCATCAACAATGTCAAAAAGGTACCAAGCACCGGCGTTGATTGTCCCATGCTGGGATTAAGCATTTCACCAAGTGATAGTCCCAAAGACTGCGTGATAAACTGGCTCGCAAGATCACAAATGGCCATGATCATTCTCACGATCAACCCGATGATCAGACCAATCAAAACCTCACCCAGAAAGAGGGGAATCAGGCGATCCGGTGCAGAAATAAGCGCGCTAAAGGTCGGTCGCAAAAGAGGTAACAACAGAAGCGTAATAAAAAGAGCAAGGACCAACCGAATCCGCATGGGGACAAAACGTTCGCCAATCAGCGGAAACAACATTGCAAGGCTACCGATACGCGCGAATATGAGGCTCGCCTCTAAAATACTTGCGGATGAAAGGGCAAATACCATCACACATCAACCGGATGGAGCCGCATCGCCCTACCCGCCCTGCGCAATGCGAAACGCAATCCGCGTCATATAAGCCATCATAGATGATCCGATAAAGGAAAGAAAAAAATAAAGACCCAACCCTGTCAAAATCATTTTGGGCACAAAGGTCAGCGATTGTTCTTGAATCTGTGTGATGGCTTGCAGAAACGAAATCAAAACCCCTGCAAGCATAATGGCAACCATCAAAGGTCCCGCGACGCGCGCATAAGTCAGAAGCCCGTCTTTGGCCACATCGACAAGTTCCGCACCCGTCATCACACCTCCGAATCAAATTGCCATGCGCATTACATCTTCATAAGCGGCTATCACTTTGTCGCGCACGGCCACAAGGGTTTGCAGTGAACTTTCCGTTTCGGAAATAGCGGTAACCACACTTAAAAGATCCCCTTTTCCCTGCGCGGCGGCACTCATTTGCTGATCCGTTTGCCGGGCACTCTCCACCTGATCGCGCAAGAGCGAAGCAAAATCCTGCCCGCCTGAAGCCGATTGAGTCGGGCTTGATGAGCCCTGCAGCAGATTTTGGGTCGCCGCATAAGTGGTCGCGGCAAAAGCGGGCGCAGCCATTCATAACACTCCGAATTTGTAAGCTGAAAAAGCTTATCCTCTTAGAATATCAATCGTGCGCGACATCATCCGCCGCGCGGCAGCGATCACATTTAAATTCGCTTCATAGCTTCGTTGCGCGTCGCGTAAATCGGCTTGCTCAATGATGGGATCAACATTCGGGAATTTAACCGTACCACTCGCATCGGCCGCGGGATGTCCCGGATCAATCCTTGTCGGGAACGCTTGCCGATCAAATTTTGTGCCTGCCAAAAGTACGGCCGGTTTTTGGCTATCGTTCGGAGATGCGACACGAAATACGGGCACCTTCCGCCGATAAGGATCGGCTCCTGGTTTTGATGCCGTTGATTCAGAATTGGCCAGATTTTCAGCAGCGATCCGCATACGGCCCGTTTGAGCTTTAAGTCCGGCAGTCGCCATAGCTATAGTACGCGCGAGATCCATCAATTATTTCCTTCCAATCGCAATCTTTATAAGACCGAGACTTTTCACATAGAGGGTCGACGCGAGCTGATAATCGAGCTGCACTTCACCAAGCTTTGCCATTTCATCCTCAAGTGAAACGGTGCCGCCTATGCTCTTCGTTTGAAAAACGGGAGGCGATGACGATTGACCCTTCGCATTCGAACCGGGGACCGCGAGGTCCAATGAGTGCGGGTTAAAGGGCACGAGATCTTCTGGCTTAAAGCCCGGCGTATTGGCATTTGCGACATTTCGGGCAAGAACGGTTTGCCGCGTCCCGAGCCAGGCCAATCTATCCTTCAAAGTCGCTAGAAATCCGGCGTCCATTGGTGCTCTGCCTCAAAGCGAACGAGTTTTCATTTCTGTAGCTTCGATTATTATGGTAAATAATTTGTAAATTATGGGTCGGGCAAAGCTTGATTCGACCTGTGCTGCGGCCCAATTCCACGAGCTCCGGGCGGTCTTGCGGCACGGGAAATCAACAAGAAGGTCTGGTGGATGAATTCGCTTTTCGGGCTCGCGCTCCCGCAACCCTATCTCTATGTGCTGGCTTTGGCGGGTATTCTCGTCCTTCTCGCGCTTTTTGCCTTCATTTTACGGCGTGTCGTGCAAACGACACGCGGACTAGATGGCAGTGGGCGCGGGCGCCAACCCCGCCTTGGTATTGTCGATACATTCAGTGTCGACCGCCAGCGCCAATTGGTGATTGTTCGTCGTGATTCGGTTGAGCATCTGATTTTGGTCGGCGGCAACTCCGATGTCTTGATTGAGACCAACATCGTCCGCGCAAATACGACAGGGCTCAGAGAGGCACCGTCTCTCCCAAAAATGCCACAACAGCCGATGGTTCCCGCTTCGACCTCCGTCGAAATACCCCCGGTTCAGGCTCCCTTGCCCAAAGCGCCAAGCGCGCCCTTCACAGCGTCGAACCGGCCCACGCCCCGCGCGCGCGCTGATGAAAATGAAATTCGTCCGTCGGATTTCGCCGAAATTGCCCGTCATTTTGAAAGACCCGCCGACCTCAGGGGCGTGGACACACTCCTTAACGCCGAGCCGACGCTTCCCCCAGTTTCCCAAGATCCGTTTGGATCGCCGTTCGGAAATCAACCGCCTTTGACCGCAACCCATGATCCCTTTACATCGCCACCGCGCGATGGTGACGATCACGACTCGCGTTCGGACAATGATCCCCTTTCGGCCCCCATCATTCCCCTGCGGGATGAGATGTCAGCGACCGATGGCTTACGCCGCCTTCTTGGCCGGAACCGCGACACGCCGTAACGGAAACCTGTCCACAGCGAATATTCCGTTAGGTCATTATATTTGACTGCTTACACTGGCGTTTATGTCGCCCTTGCCTAAGTTCCGCGCATGGAAAAGCGGTCCCTTGTCTTGAGTCGCGTTTTGGGTGCGGGATTGAGCCTGCTCGCGCTCACCACTCAAGCCTTTGCCCAAACACTCTCGCTTGATCTAGGAACGACGGGCGGAACGACCGAGCGCGCCTTGCAATTGATCGCGCTGATCACGGTCCTGTCCATAGCGCCAGCTATTCTGATTATGGTCACATCCTTCACTCGGATCGTGGTGGTGTTGTCTCTTCTGCGTTCCGCGATTGGAACTCAATCGGCGCCCCCGAATACGGTGGTTGTAAGCCTAGCTCTCTTTCTCACGGGCTTTATCATGGCTCCGACAGCCAAAGAGATTTACGCAAATTCCGTAACACCCTTGGTTCAAGGGCAAATCGCACCGGATGTCGCCTTTGAACGCGCCGCGGGGCCAATCCGCACTTTTATGCTTGCGCATGTCAGAGAAAAAGACCTTGAGCTCTTTCTCGATATGTCGGGCGAACCGCGACCTCAATCACCTGAGGTAACGCCGCTGACCGCGCTTACACCAGCCTTTATGATATCTGAATTGCGCCGCGCCTTCGAAATCGGCTTTCTTCTCTTCATGCCTTTTCTGATCATCGACTTAGCGGTGGCGTCAATTCTCATGGCCGTCGGCATGATGATGCTGCCGCCAACGACCGTGTCACTCCCCTTCAAGCTTATATTCTTTGTGCTTGTTGATGGCTGGAGCTTGGTCGCTGGTTCGCTCGTGAAAAGCTACGGACTATGATGTCT
>CANGSG010000172.1 GCA_947456435.1 Hyphomicrobiales bacterium | reverse complement strand
ATGCCGATGTTGGTCTTCATGCTCTCACCGATGCGATTTTTGGCGCACTGGCCGATGGCGATATCGGTTCGCATTTTCCTCCGTCCGATATGAAATGGAAGAATGCGGATTCAGCGATTTTTCTGTCCTATGCAGTTGATCGTGTAAAAGCGCGTGGAGGACAGATCAAACATCTCGATCTTACCTTCATTTGCGAAGCGCCGAAGATCGGTCCCCATCGTGATGCCATTCGCGCCCGTATTGCTGAACTCTGCAACATTAAAATTTCCCGCGTCGGTGTGAAAGCGACGACGACTGAGCAATTGGGCTTTACGGGCCGTGGCGAAGGTATTGCCGCGCAAGCAATTGCTACCCTCGATCTTCCTGAAGACGCATGAACACTCTCGCCGCAAAGCTTGTCAAAGAGGCGAGCGCTAAAGGCGTGATGATTGCGACAGCGGAATCCTGCACAGGCGGTTTGGTATCTGCGGCCATTACGGATATCGCCGGTTCATCAGCCGTCTTTGAGCGTGGCTTTGTAACCTATTCCAATAATTCGAAAGCCGAACTCTTGGGTGTTCCCTCTAGTCTGATTGAACAACATGGTGCCGTAAGCGCTGAAGTCGCCTGCGCCATGGCAGAAGGCGCTATTAAACATTCACGCGCCACGCTAAGTGTTTCGATTACGGGTATTGCCGGTCCGGGGGGTGGAAGTGCAGAAAAGCCTGTGGGCATTGTGCATTTCGCAACCGCAGTAAAAGGGTCAGACATAATTCATTTTGAAAGACGCTTTGGCGATCTTTCAAGAGAGGCCATTCGTAACGCCGCTGTTGACGTTGCCCTTCAGGCGCTAATTGACCGCGTGAATAACACTCCCGCACATTGAGTTTATGAAATAGGACAATAATAATGGCCGATAAAATCATTCTTCGAAATCCCGACTCTGGATTACAGGCCTCAGCCTATTTGGGGTTCTCTTGGACGACTCTATTTTTTGGCAGTTTCCCTGCATTGTTTCGCGGCGATTTTCTAACTTTTGTCGGCACCTTTGTTGTCTATTTTATTCTAGCCCTTTGCTCTTATGGCACGCTCGCCTTTATCGCGTCATTGATTTGGGCGTTTCTTTACAACAAATATCACGCTCGCAAATTGATCGAACGGGGATATAGGATTCAACTCGGAGACCCCCAAGCTGAGCGGGCGATGCGCGTTTGGAATATTTCTTAATCGCTTACATCAAGCTATCGATTTGCGACTGCCATAAACGACGCCCGCACGTTCAACAAACGCGTCCGAAAATTTCCGGAAGGCTGTATCAAACATCGCGCCCATGAGTACGCCGAGCATGCGTGATTTAAACTGATAATCGATAAAGAATTCAACACGTGTGCCTGAGTTCTCGTTTACAAAACTCCAGCGATTTTGCATATGGCTAAAGGGCCCATCGACATACTCGACGAGAATTTTCATATTCGCGGGATCTAAAGTCACGCGCGACGTGAAGGTTTCCCGAATGGCTTTATAGCCAATGGTCATATCGGCAATGAGCATTACACGCCCATCATCGAGCGCTGAACGCCGCCGCACTTTTAACGCTTCGCAAAGCGGTAAGAATTCCGGATAATGTTCGACATCCGCAACAAGCGCGAACATGTCGTCGGGCACGAAGCCGACACTGCGCGACGATTGGAATACGGGCATCGCTAAGAACTAACGCCCAAGCTGCTTTTCGCGCGCAGCGCGCAGCCGCGCAAAATCTTCACCGGCGTGATGCGATGACCGTGTGAGTGGCGTTGCTGACACGAGCAAAAAGCCCTTGGTGTAAGCAATTGTTTCATAGGCTTTGAATTGATCGGGGTGAATATAATCGATAACCGCGTGGTGTTTTCTCGTGGGCTGCAAATATTGCCCGATGGTGAGGAAATCGACATCGGCTGAACGCAGATCATCCATCAATTGCAACACTTCATTTCGCTCTTCACCCAAGCCAACCATGATGCCCGACTTTGTGAAGATTGACGGATCAAGTTCTTTCACGCGCTGCAAGACGCGGATTGAATGGAAATACCGCGCGCCGGGACGCACGGTGAGATAATTCGACGGAACAGTCTCCAGATTGTGATTGAAGACATCCGGCTTCGCTTTGACAACGATTTCAAGCGCACCCTCTTTGCGCAAGAAATCCGGTGTCAGAATTTCAATCGTCGTGAGGGGTGACTTCGCACGGATCGCATAAATCACGTCAGCAAAATGTTGCGCGCCGCCATCAGCAAGATCATCGCGGTCGACGGAGGTGATCACGACATGAGTGAGACCGAGTTTTGAAACCGCATCCGCAATCTTCTCGGGCTCATGACGATCCAGCGCGTCTGGCAATCCGGTTTTCACATTGCAGAAGGAGCAGGCGCGCGTGCAGGTGTCACCCATAATCATGAAGGTGGCGTGCTTTTTCTCCCAGCATTCGCCAACATTCGGGCAGCTTGCCTCTTCACACACCGTGACGAGCTTATGCTCTTTTACAATCTTGTTGGTCTCAGCCCATTTTGGTGAGCCCGGCGCCTTGGCGCGAATCCATTCGGGCTTGCGCTGAACAGGACTATCCGGCCGATGCGCTTTCTCGGGATGACGTAGATCGCCCTTTTTGCGGGGGTCATCCTTCAAAAGATCAATAACGGCGGGCATGGTCGCTTTCTCCTCAGACGGGGCCAGACCCCGTGTCACACATGGATCGCCCGGCCATAGGCGTCAAGTACGCTCTCATGCATCATTTCGGAAAGGGTCGGATGCGGGAAGACGGTATGCATCAGCTCCTCTTCCGTCGTCTCAAGCCCCATGGCAACCACATAGCCTTGGATAAGCTCGGTGACTTCCGCGCCAATCATATGCGCGCCGAGGAGTTTGCCGGTTTTCGCGTCGAAAATCGTCTTCACAAGACCGTCAGGCTCGCCCAGCGCAATCGCCTTGCCATTACCCATAAAGGGGAAGCGGCCAATTTTGAGCGTGTAGCCGGCTTCTTTCGCTTTCGCTTCGGTGAGGCCAACGGACGCAACTTGCGGGTGGCAATAGGTGCAGCCCGGGATCTTAAGCTTGTCCATGGGATGAACGGGCAAACCCTTGATTCCCTCAACGCAGATGACGCCTTCATGCTCGGCCTTGTGAGCGAGCATCGGGGGCCCTGCGACATCACCAATCGCATAAATGCCGGCGACATTGGTTTTGCCCAAACCATCTGTGACGATGCAGCCGCGATCCGTCTTGATGCCCAAAGCTTCTAAGCCCAGCCCTTCGATATTGCCGACAACGCCGACGGCTGAGATCAAACGATCAGCGGTGATGGATTGCGTTGCGCCCTTCTCATCTTGAATGGTGGCGGTCACGCTGTTTGCAGATTTTGAAACACCCGTCACTTTTGCGCCGGTTAAAATTTTGACACCCTGTTTTTCAAACCGCTTGCGCGCGAGTGCCGCGATTTCGGCGTCTTCAACCGGCAAGATTTGCGGCATCACTTCAACAACGGTTACCTCAGCGCCCATCGTGCGATAGAAGCTTGCGAACTCAATACCGATCGCACCGGAGCCCATTACGATGAGGGACTTCGGCATCACATCCGGCACCATAGCTTCGAAATAAGTCCAGATGAGTTTCTTGTCCGGCTCGATGCCGGGAAGCGCACGTGGCCGCGCGCCTGTAGCAATGATGATATGTTTTGCCTGATAAGTCCCCTCACCCAACACGCCCTTTGGCACGGGGTGTTGCGGCTCGACCGCAGGCTTCGAGGATTTGCCAACGAAAACTTCGCCGGGCATTGTAACTTTGGCTTCGCCCCAAATCACATCGATTTTGTTTTTCTTAAGCAAGAATCCGACGCCGCCATTCAATTGGCCTGAGACGCCGCGTGAGCGCTTGATGACGTCTGCAATGTTGAACGTCATCTTACCTTCAAGTTTCAAACCATAATCAGCGGCATGCGTGGCATAGTGATAAATTTCAGCAGACCGCAATAAAGCTTTCGTCGGGATACACCCCCAATTTAAACAGATACCGCCGAGATGTTCACGCTCGACAACGGCCGTTTTTAAACCCAATTGCGCTGCACGAATGGCAGCCACATAGCCGCCTGGTCCACCGCCAATTACGAGGATATCATATTGTGTTGCCATAATAAGGTCCTCGCTTAAACCAGCATCGAT
>CANGSG010000171.1 GCA_947456435.1 Hyphomicrobiales bacterium | reverse complement strand
CTGATGTGAATGAAGAAGACATCGCACGCGTCAAGTTGAGACAAAAAGTTCTTCTGCGTCACGAAGGGTTTCTCGCTGATCAGCTTATCGCGGCGGTTGCCGAAGTGACACCCAAAGGCGATCCGGCCACCAAGACCTTTCGCGTTCGTCTCGCTTTACCTGATGATACGCCGCTTCTCATCGGCATGAGTGTGGAAGCCAATATTGTCACGGCAGAAAGCCAAGACGCGTGGCTTATACCAGCAGAAGCGCTCGTGGACGGCCAGGTCTTTTTCATCACAAACGGCAAAATGAAAAAGCACCCTGTGACCATCGGAATACGCGGTACACGCATGATTGAAATCAAAGAAGGTCTCACAGAAGGCGCGCAAATTGTTTCCCCTGTTCCGCAAGGCGTCAAAGAAGGCACCCGTATTCGTGTATCAGGCTTTACGCCATGACTCTGGTTATCGATATTGCATGGACACATGTCACAGCCCGGCTGCGGCAAACATTTGTTGGCATTTTTGGCGTCGCCACAGGGATCGGTTTTTCTGTCATGATGGCGGGCCTTATGGAAGGCTCACAAAACGATTTCATCCGTCAGCTTGTCGATTCAATGCCCCATATCGCGGTCACCGACGAACAACGACGGGCACCCATCCAACCCGCAACAGAACAATTTGATGCGGTTGAATTTCGAAGCCTTTCAACCGAGACCGAACGGCGTGGTATCAAAAATCCACTTGCGCTGATCGAAGCGCTCGAAAGCTGGATTCCCGGCGCGGTTGCCCCCTCTGTGACAACAAAAGCCCTCATTCATTCAGGTGGGCGCGATCTTGCGGTCACTGTCATCGGTATTGATCCGAAACGCGAAGCGCGCGTGTCAAAACTTGAAAGCCAAATGAAAGAGGGACAGTTGAGCTCGCTCTTCAAAGCCTCAAATGCGATCATTCTGGGCGATGGTTTGGCTCAAAAGCTTGGTGTGACTGTGGGCGCGACACTGTCTTTGGCGACAACAACCGGCACACCCGTTTTTGCCCGTGTGGTGGGCCTGTCTCATGCAGGCAATCGCATGACAGATGACAATCAAGCCGTTGTGCTTTTGAAGACCGCTCAAATTCTTGATGGGCGCACCGCACTCATTAATGAAATTCGGATCCGTGTCGATGATGTCATGGCCGCCGAAGAGATAGCCAACCGCGTAGAACGGCAGATCAGTTACAAATCGACCTCCTGGCAAGAATCCCATCAGGATATTCTCTCGGCCTTCCAAATCCGTAATGCGATTATGGTGATGGTTGTCGGCGCTATCCTCCTCGTCGCATCCTTCGGGACCTATAATATCATCTCAACAATTACGCATGAGAAGACCCACGACATCGCCATCATGAAATCCGTCGGCTTGCGCGCCGCAACCGTTCGATCAATTTTTGTGCTTGAAGCGGCTTTTATCGGCGGCGCAGGCACGATTATAGGCTGGATCCTTGGGTATCTGCTTTGCTTTTTTGTTGGCATGATCGAGTTTCGGAGCGGCTTTACGGATATGACGCATCTTCCGATTCTCTATGCGCCGAAACACTATGCGGTTGCCGGTGGCGTGGGCATGCTCTCTTCGCTCATCGCCGGATATTTTCCGGCACGAAAAGCGGCACGCGTCCAACCTGTCGATATTATTCGAGGCGCGTCATGACCACGCCTCTCATCGAAGCGCGCAAAGCAGGCCGTATTCTTCGCGGTGAAATCACGACAACACTCGTGACGGATATCTCCTTGAGCGTGATGCCCGGTGAATTTGTTTCAATTACCGGACCCTCAGGTTCAGGCAAGTCATCTCTCCTCTATCTCTTGGGCCTGCTCGACATCCCGACCGAGGGAGAGGTCTTGGTCGGCGGCGAAGCGACGCGTGCGCTCGATGAAAATCACCGCGCCGATCTCCGCCTTGCAATGCTCGGCTTTGTATTCCAGTTTCATTTTCTGCTGCCGGAATTCTCGGCGCTCGACAATGTGCTCTTACCCATGCGCGCACTTGGCCGAATGAAAGACGCACAAATGCGCAACCGCGCCACCGACCTTCTGACGACTCTAGGCCTTGCCGATCATCTTTGGAAAAGACCCGATCAACTCTCTGGAGGACAGAGACAACGCGTCGCCATCGCGCGCGCTTTAGCCAATCAGCCTTCTGTCATTTTAGCGGACGAGCCAACAGGCAATCTCGATACTGTGGCGAGCGCGCAGGTCGTCTCCATCTTGCGTCGCATTGTTGACGAGGAGAAAAAAGCTGTCGTCATCGTCACGCATGATCCGGGCTTAGCCGCGAAGGCTGATCGCCAAATTCAAATCATTGATGGACGTATCGCGAGCGACGGCCTATCGGCCAATCAACCCGCAACAGTGGCTTCATAGCCTGCTTTTGTAACAGCTGCTGCAAGCGCCGCACCTTCAGCCTGTGTCGAAGCTTCGACACGCCCCGTGGTTAAATCGACGGAGACATCCGCAGCCGGATCGGCTTTGCGAATGACGCGTTTAACGGCTTCTGCACACCCGCCGCAGGTCATCCCTTTAACGCTAAGAATAATCGATTTCGCTTCAGTCACGGTGCCAAACTCCGGTATCAACTTGACGTAACGTCATAATTTGAGGCAATTTCTAAAAGATTTGTTTCTTATGCGTCCGAATCGGTTAGGATTCCAGTCTCTTTCTTGGGGCTTTACAATCCGGGAATAGTCCGCATTGCGGTAATTTTATCAGCCTTGAGACGGGTAATGGCCTCAGCACTCTCAAAATGGATGAGCCACAGGGCGGAAATGCTTATTGTTTGTGCATTTTCTGTCGCCTTTGTGCTGGGCTTCGGTTTGTTTGCCGCGACCGGGTCGCTTGAGCTCGCCGCTGCGACCATTGGTATCGGGGCCATTGGAGTGCCCGTGATCCTGCGACAAATTCTACCCTCAGCTCAAATTGCGAGTGAGGAAGCCTCACTCGAATCGCGAATCAAATTTCTTGAATCCGAACATCAAACTGCCGAAGTCCGTTTGGTCGCGCTTGAGAACAAAGTCCCTGCCGTGACTTCGGCGGATCTTGATCGGCTCGGTTTGAAAATTGGTGCGCTTGAGAACAGACTTGCGGCCATTGAAGTTAAAGCGCGGGATCGCGTTCTTGCTGAACCCGCAGCTGCTCAATCTTCCTCGCGCAAGGTTGTCGATGAAACACGCGTACGGAAGGCGTTGAGCACGGGACGAATAAAAATCGAGCCTGTTGAGATTGAGTCGCGTCTTACCGGTCGTCTCGCCTATAGACAGGTGATCATGAAATGCGCGGATCAGGGATCAAGTGATTTATCAGAGACCGATCTACGCGCCGCATCCCTCAGTGACGATGTGCTCAAACTCTTTGATCGTGTGCGCCTCGCCCTGATCTATAATTTGGCCTTGCAAGCCGCACCTCAGATTGAAGCGCCTATTCTACTCTGTCCCATCGGCAAGGAAATTTTATCTGATCCCCAAGGTGTTGCCGATATCAGAGGTTTGGTAGAACGAAGCCCTGGCATTAAACAAAAAATCGGTCTCGTCCTTTCGCATGAACCATTGAAATATGCGGCCTTGCGCCTTCCGGTCTTGATGAAATCTTTGCAACAAGCCGGATATTTAGTGGGTCTCACGCTTGATCAGGAACTGATTTCGGCGCCAAGTGATCTCGTGCGGCTCAATCCTAATTTTGTAATGATCCCCGGGGCTGTGATGGTCCAAGCATTACGTAAACCCGCCCAGCTCGCCATTCATCCGGCTGACCTTATTGCGCTTTTTGAACGTGGCGGCATCGACATGATCGCGGTGGATTTGAAAACGGACGATCATTTCAAAGCCGTCGAAAATTTGGGTCTTCACTTTGCGCAGAGCTCTGGCGCGAAGCCGATCAAAAAAATCATTGCCCCCACGCGACCGAAAACGGATCGCGCTTTGTCAGACCTCAAATCAATTTTCGAAGATCATCACACAGACTCAATTATGCCGCCGGTTGATTTGGGTCCTGCAAGCCTGCGTGAGCGCTTGCAGCGTCGTTCGGCTTGACAGCCGCATCCTGAGCGCCGATAGCCCGCTATTGAAGTAATTCGTGGAGTATCGCGTATCGTGTCGCCGGCAGCCCTCCCCTCAACCCCTCTCATTTCAGGTCTTTCGACCCTCGCCGCGTCT
>CANGSG010000170.1 GCA_947456435.1 Hyphomicrobiales bacterium | reverse complement strand
GGTAAGTTCTTGCGCGGGCTTTTGTTTAAACATGGATGTCTTTCGTGACATCGCGGACCTTTATTACACCGGATGGCGCGAGGCTTGCTCTACATGAGCGTGGCCAAGGCCCGAGCCATTTTGTTTTTCAACATGGTCTCTGTGGGGCGGCCTCTCAGCCGGCGGAAGTGGTGCCCGAGCTTGATGATATTCGGTTGTTCACTTTGGAATGCCGCGGCCATGGACTCTCTGAAGCGGGCGATCCCTCGAATTTTTCAATCAAGCAGTTCGCCGATGATGTAGCCGCCGTGATCACTGATCTTGGCCGTCCAGTCATTTTGGGCGGCATTTCCATGGGCGCTGCAATTTCATTGCGCCTCGCTATCAAACGGCCCGAGCTTATACGCGCTTTGGTCCTTGCGCGTCCGGCATGGGTCACAGATCGCGCTCCGGACAATATGAAGCCGAACGTGCTTGTTGGTGAGTTACTCTCAAAAATGAATGCGAAAGAGGCTGAAGCGCAATTTCTCAGTTCCTCCATCGCCCGTCAGCTTCAATCACAGGCACCTGATAATCTGCAATCACTGAAGGGCTTTTTTCATCGCGCGCCGCATGATGTAACCGCTGCACTTTTAACTCGTATTGCCGCCGATGGTCCGCATGTTGATCGCGTGCAGGTCGCTCACCTATCGGTTCCCACTCTTGTTATAGGTCATGAGGATGATGTGATCCATCCGTTAGCTTATGCAAAGGAATTGGCCACTCTCATTCCGCAAGCCGAATTGGCGATTATCACATCGAAAACGCAGAATAAATCGCTTTATGTCTCAGATTTTCAAAATGCTCTGTCACAGTTTCTAACAAAGGTGTCTCATGCCGAAGCCTCATCCTGATTGGTTTTCGAATTTGCCGAAGGATCGTTTGATCGCCGAATTTTCGATGTGGTCGGCTGATCTCGTTCGTTTGGCGGAAGATGCCGCAAAGATTGCGCCGCATGCTGATCTTCTTCATATAGATGTTGCTGACGGACATTTTGCGCCTGCGCTTCTATTTTTCCCCGATCTTGTCGCACGCATTCGTCAGGTAAGTGCGGTCCCGATTCACATTCATCTGATGATGGCCGATTCGATAATACTTTCGCAGATTGATCAGTTCGCAGAAGCCGGTGCCGATCTGATCTCTATTCATTGTGAAAATACGAATGCGGCGCGTGCGCTAGAGCATATCAAGACATTGGGTCTTAAGACCGGAATGGTTTTGAAAGTTGAAACCCCAGTTGCGCATGTTAAAGCCTTTCTGCCGCAACTTGATTTCGTCACATTGCTGGGCACGGCGATTGGCGTCAAAGGGCAGGGGCTTGATCCGACGGCTACAACCCGCTTGAAGGATGTTAAATCGATGATTGCGGATACTGATCGTCGCATTATTCTTGCAGCTGACGGCGGCATTCGTGACAACACGGTACCCGAATTGCGCAAGGCTGGTGCAGAAACCGTCGTGCTTGGATCGCTTGCATTTGGCGCGCCTGATCTCACCGCGCGGATGGCCTGGTTCAAAGCGCTTTATGGACTGTGCGACAATGGGCACCGCAGGCGATCGTGTGATCTTGGCAATTGATTTAGGAGGCACGCAATTACGCGCAGCCCTTGTTGATCCGTCGGGTCAAATAATTGCTCGGGAGGCAACGCGCACTGATGCCGCCGGGGGGCCTGATGCCGTCATTACGCAAATGGGGCATTTGTCTCAGCGTCTCATGGCGGCGAGTCCAACGAGTAAAATTTCATGTGCAGGAATTTCAAGTCCGGGACCGCTCGATACACATGAAGGGCGCACATTCAATCTCGCAACACTTCCGGGTTATGATGGGTTTCCTATTGTAAAGCGCGCGCGTGAGATGCTCGGTGTCCCGGTTATCCTCGAGCATGATGCGCATGCGGCTGCCTATGGCGAATGGAAGCAGGGGGCAGGGCGCGGCTTTGATGATTTCATCTATCTCACAATCTCAACAGGGCTTGGCGGCGGTGCAATTGTGAATGGAAAATTGTTGCGTGGCACTGGGGGAATGGCGGCTCATGTGGGGCATATGACCGTTCATCCCGATGGACCCCTTTGCGGATGTGGCAATCGCGGCTGTTGGGAAATGTTTGCCTCCGGAACATCACTTCGCGCGCGTGCGCGTCATTTAGCGAAATCAAAAAGCCAAATCATTTTTGGTCGCTCGGCAGATCACATAGAGACTTCCGATATTTTTGATGCAGCGCGTGCCGGCGAACAATTTGCGTTAGAGCTTGTGGACGAAGAAGCCCAATGGCTCGGCCTCGGCATTACCAATCTCATTCATCTGTTTAATCCGGCCCGCTTTGTCATGGGTGGTGGCGTATCAATAAATCTTGATCTGCTCTTGCCGGGCATCATCAAATATATTGAGCTTTACGCCATGGAGCCTTTTCGAAACATCTCAATTGTCCAGGCCGAATTAGGCGATAATGCCGGGATTATGGGAATTTCTTTTTTGGCGGCCGAGTCGTCGTTGAAATAGTTTTATTGAAACCAATTTGGCCAAAAGGGGCGCTGACGGTTAGACTTTTACAGGCGCGCTTGATTGATGTCTTGGTAGTTTAGACCGAGCGCTTTGCGTATGAATTCACGGCGCCTTGACTCCCGGTTCACTATCTCAGTTAGAAATGCGTTATATTTCAGAGGGTTATGGGTAGATCTGACGTTCTTGAGGGGGCTCATCGCTAAGGCGCAGATTATCTTCGAACCTGCATATGCGGCGGCGCTTGCTGCTTGCCCCGTGGTTATTTGTCGCACGAGGAACTAAGCCGTTAAGGCTCTGATATTATTAGTTATTTTCATTCGAGAGACAATCCTGTCGTGCCCATCAACGGCATTGGATTTGTTCCAGACGATGAAAGCGCATGGCCATTCTTAGGCCTTAAACATGTTGCCTCTTTTCTTGGCTTGAAACTCGGAATTTGACGACTAATAATCCCGACAGGGAGTTTGAAGCCTGAAGCAACAATAATGAGGCCACATCCCGCCCGGCATCGGGTGTCGTGTTAAGGACCTCTCGGCGAGATCGCTGCAAAACAGTGATTGTGATTTTGGTGCGGCAAGTTCCTGAATAAAAATAATAAGTCAAAATCTTGGTTTCTAAGGCCAGTGAAAAAAGGTGAGGAACAAATGAATAGACGTGAAACTCTGAAGCTCATGGGTGCAACAGCATTGGCAACCATGACAGGCCTACCGCAGCTTGCTCAAGCTGCCGGTCAGGAAATGGTCGTCGTTGTTAAAATCGCCGGTATTCCGTGGTTCAACGCGCTCGAAGTGGGCGTGAAAAAAGCGGGCGGCGAATTCGGCATCAACGCATCGATGGTTGGCCCATCCTCTGTTGACCCGGCGCAACAGGTTAAGTTGATTGAAGACTTGATCGCCAAGAAGGTGGCCGTCATCGGCCTCGTGCCACTCGACGTGAAGGTTACTGAGCCTGTGCTCAAGCGTGCTCAGGCCGCTGGTATCAAGGTCATCACCCATGAAGGCCCTGAACAAGCGGGCCGTGATTGGAACGTCGAACTCATCGACTCGGTCAAATTCGGTGAAGTGCAAATGGAGCGCCTCGCCAAGGATATGGGCGAAGAAGGCGAGTATGTCGTTTACGTTGGTACGTTGACCACGCCTCTCCACAATATCTGGGCAGACGCGGCCATCGCCTTCCAGAAGAAGAACTATCCGAAGATGAAGCTCGCGACCGACCGCTTCCCAGGTGCGGACGTAACGGATGATGCGTACAAGACCACGCTCGACGTGATCAAAGCCTATCCGAACCTTAAGGGAATTCTCTGCTTCGGTTCGCAGGGTCCAATCGGTGCGGGTAACGCCGTGCGCGAAAAGAAACTCGGCAAGAAGATCGCCGTTGTCGGTACGGTTCTTCCATCACAGGGCAAGTCGCTCATTGATGACGGCATCATCCGGGAAGGCTTCCTCTGGAATCCGACGGACGCCGGTTACGCCATGGTTGCTGTTGCCAAGCTCGTGCTTGACGGCAAGGAAATCAAGGACGGCATTGAAGTCCCTGGTCTCGGCAAGGCAGCGGTTGACGTTGCCAACAAGCAGATCAAGGTCGACAAGATCATGCGCATCAACAAGGACACTGTTGATGCTCTGATCAAGGGCGGTCTCTGATTATCCTTTGAAATAGAGGGCTGCGCCTCATGATGGGGCGCAGTCTTCG
>CANGSG010000169.1 GCA_947456435.1 Hyphomicrobiales bacterium | reverse complement strand
GCTCGTTCGATCTCCGCTATGGGGTCCGTCCTGGCACATGAGATCAAGAATCCGCTCTCGGGTATCCGGGGCGCGGCACAATTACTTGAAGCGACGGTTGATGAGTCTGATCGTGATTTGATCCGTTTAATCTGCGATGAAACTGATCGCATTGTTAAACTCGTTGAACGTTTTGAAGATTTCTCAGATGAGAGACCGGTCGAGCGTGAGCCTGTAAATATTCACAGTGTTCTCGAACATGTGAAACGGCTCGCAACCTCTGGATTTGCCCGTCATATAAGGTTTCTTGAGACATATGATCCGTCTTTGCCACCAATCAGCGGCAACAGAGATCAGTTGATTCAAGTCTTTTTGAACCTTGTAAAAAATGCTGCTGAAGCCATTGGTCCGGATGCGGTTGATGGTACGATTGAATTATCTACGGCTTACCGCCCGGGTGTAAAAATCGCCACGCCGGGATCGAGGGAACGTATTGCTTTGCCGCTTGAAATTACTGTCCGGGACAATGGTCCCGGCGTGCCTCAGGATATCGTCCAAACGCTGTTTGATCCCTTCGTGACCACTAAGTCTTCCGGGTCTGGCCTCGGTCTTGCTTTGGTTTCGAAGATCATCCGTGATCACGGGGGCATAGTTGAATGTGACTCGCTCCCACGGCGCACGGTGTTCAGAGTTCTTTTGTCTATGCATTCAGCGCGCGATGGCCGGCGTGCAGAAAATGATGGTTAGGTGATGGCGAACGGGACAATTCTCGTAGCGGATGACGATGCCGCAATTAGGACGGTGCTCAATCAGGCTCTGGGTCGCGCAGGCTATGAAGTACGTGTGACCGGTCAAGCCTCAACACTTTGGCGCTGGATCTCTGAAGGGCAGGGCGATCTTGTCGTCACCGATGTGGTGATGCCGGATGAGAACGCCTTTGATCTCTTGCCCCGCATCAAAAAGCTTCGACCCGATTTACCCATCATCGTCATGAGTGCGCAAAACACATTCATGACCGCCATTCGCGCCTCTGAACGGGGCGCTTATGAATATTTGCCGAAGCCCTTCGATCTCAAAGAATTGTTGAGTGTTATCAGTCGTGCTTTGACGCGACCGCGTGAAATCCTTCGGCCTAATGCTGAGGCAACAACGGAAGATATTCCGCTCGTTGGTCGTTCACCGGCGATGCAAGAGCTCTACCGCTCGATGGCACGCTTGATGTCAACCGATCTCACCGTGATGATTAATGGGGAATCTGGAACAGGCAAAGAGCTCGTAGCCCGTGCGCTTCATGATTATGGCAAAAGGCGCAATGGTCCTTTCGTTGCGGTCAATATGGCGGCCATACCGCGCGATCTAATTGAGAGCGAATTGTTCGGCCATGAGAAGGGATCATTTACAGGCGCTGTAAGCCGCGCGACGGGTCGTTTTGAACAAGCCGAAGGTGGTACACTTTTTCTAGATGAAATTGGCGATATGCCGATGGAAGCGCAAACGCGTCTTTTGCGTGTGTTGCAAGAAGGTGAGTATACGAGCATTGGCGGTCGGTCTTCGATTAAAACCGATGTGCGCATTATCGCGGCTACGAATAAGGATTTGCGGCAAGCGATCCAACAAGGACTCTTCCGTGAAGATTTGTTCTTCCGCTTGAATGTGGTGCCACTGCGTTTGCCTCCTCTTCGTGAGCGCATTGAAGATCTTCCTGATCTGGTTCGGCATTTCTTCGCGCTTGCAGAAAAGGAAGGTTTGCCGAAGAAGCAGATCGATACACCGGCACTTGAACGGCTTAAGCGGCACCGTTGGCCGGGTAATGTCCGCGAACTCGAAAACATGATCCGGCGCCTTGCGGCTCTTTCACCGCAAGAAACGATTACCGAACCTCTTGTCGCGGTTGAATTGACCGAAGCGCCGCAAACCGCTTCACCGGATGCTCCGGCGGCGCTGCCGAAAAGCCTGATGGAATCTGTCGAGCACCATCTCGATTCCTATTTCGCAAAATTCAAAGGCGAATTGCCGCCCCCCGGTCTTTACCACCGGATCTTGCGCGAAGTAGAGGAGCCTTTGGTCAACGCCGCCCTCGCGGCGACACGAGGTAACCAAATAAAAGCTGCCGAGCTTTTAGGGGTTAATCGCAATACTTTGCGTAAAAAGATCAAAGATCTTGATCTCAGGATCATTCGGACCCTTCGCTAACGCAATCACCCCCGTTTTTTCAGTTGCTTATCGCCACTGTTGCACTATTGCATCAGTGGCGCAGGCTCTCTTTGGCTGCGCGGGACTTCGGGAGTTAAACCCATGGCATTGATGAGATTCTCGGCGCGGGAGCCTGTTGAGGGGCGGCGTACCGGGATCCGGCTGTCGTCATTTTGGCGTAGCTTTGTCGGCGTTACGACCGTCATACTTGCTTTGCTGTCTGCGATGGCCACCTTTTTGGTTTTGGCCAATTTTGTTCCCGTCGTTCCGACGCGCGACGTTGTCATTTCTTTGTTCGCCGTTAATGGCTTTCTGATTGCCGTTCTCCTCGTGGTGATTGGCTTTGAGGCCTCGCGTCTCATCTCTGCAAGACGACGAGGGCAGGCGGCGGCGGCGCTCCATGTTCGTATCGTGGGTCTCTTTGCTTTTGTAGCCACTGCGCCTGCGATTTTGGTGGCCGTTGTGGGATGGCTCACGCTTGAACGGGGGATCGACGTTTCATTCTCGGGTCAGATCAAAGAGCTTCTTCAAACATCGGTTGGCGTGGCGCGCGCCTATCAAGAATTTCAATGCCGTTCGATTGGACGTGAAGTGCGCTTGATGGCCTCGGATTTGGGGCGAGCGCGTCCCGCCTTTGACGAAAATCGAGACGTGTTTCGCGAGTTCATGCGGTCGCGTTCTTATTTTCTTGGTTTTTTCGTCGCCATTTTGATGAAAGAAAATTCTTCAATTGTTGAACGCATCGATAATGTGGCCTTACCGGAATTAGCACTTCCTAAGGATGAGGAATTTGCCGCAGCCAATGAATCATCCGATGGTATTTGTCTGTTTCAAGAGAACAGCAATGTTTTCCGCGCGCTCGTAAAAGTACCGGGCTTTGAGACTGAATATCTTCTCGTTGCGCGAACGATTGACCCGAAAGCTCTTCAATTCCCGCAACAGGCCGAACTTGCCGCACGATATTATGACGCTTTAGCGGAACAGAAGCTCGGCGTTCAGATTGCCTTTGCGAGTATGTACGCGTTGATTTCCGTGATCTTGCTACTCTCAGCTGTATGGGTCGGATTGAGTTTCGCGAATTGGCTTGTCGCGCCGATCAGCCGTCTGATTTTTGCAACGGACCAAGTTGCAAGTGGCAATTATTCGGTTCGCGTTCCCGTAACCACACGAGAAGGCGATCTCGCGCATTTGAGCGACACCTTTAATAAAATGACTGAAGAACTTGGACGCCAAACTGATGGGTTGCATAAAGCCAATGTGATTATGGATAAGCGTCGCCGCTTTACCGAAGCGGTCTTGTCGGGTGTGTCGGCTGGTGTCATCGGTCTAGACGGAGGAGGGCGCGTAACGCTTCTAAATCCTTCGGCAGAACAATTGCTTGATCGTGACTTGCAATCACTCGAAGGAAAAAAATTAGTCGATGAAATTCCGGCCTTCAGGGAAATCTTTCCGGATGATTTTGCTGATCGTGGACGGCCTGTTCAAGGGCAGATTTCAATTGGAACAGCAGAGCGCGAAAGAACGCTTACCGTTCGCGTAACGATTGAGCAGGAAAGCGAAGATGGTGGGGGTGTGATTGTTACGCTTGATGACATCACCGATCTTGTCTCTGCTCAACGTACATCGGCTTGGGCCGATGTTGCGCGTCGTATTGCCCATGAAATTAAAAACCCTTTAACGCCCATCCAGCTGTCCGCTGAGCGTATCCGCCGAAAATATGGGAAAGTTATTCTCGAAGATCGTGAAGTCTTTGATCAGTGCACTGATACGATTATACGACAGGTTGATGATATTAAGCGCATGGTTGATGAGTTTTCGTCATTCGCGCGAATGCCCAAACCGCTGCTTGATCGGGAAGACGTCGTCACCGTCATTCGACAAGTTTTATTCTTGATGCGTGTCGGGCATCCAGAGATCCAATTTTCAGAACATATTCCGCAGACAAAGGTGGTTACCGATTTCGACCGTCGGTTGATTTCGCAGGCTCTAACCAACATCGTCAAGAATGCCACTGAAGCGATTGCTGCTGTGCCCGCCGAAGAACGGGGGAAAGCAACGATC
>CANGSG010000168.1 GCA_947456435.1 Hyphomicrobiales bacterium | reverse complement strand
CTTGCCCATGGCAAAGGCGATGATCCACAATGGTGTTATGGTGTGCGTCTCGAAGGCTCCGAATTATGGGGACGAGATAGCGACCCCAGCCTTGAAGTCGTGATTGATCTGTTCGAGCCCTATCTGAGGGTATCGTCATGACGAGCGCGCTTCTGAACGCGTTGCCCGCGATTCCCCGCAATGAGAACGGACCAATTTTTCATGAGCCATGGGAAGCGCAAGCCTTTGCGATGGTCGTCGCCTTGCATGCCAAAGGGCTTTTCACTT
The DNA here is from genome assembly GCA_947456435.1 of Hyphomicrobiales bacterium. Classification (GTDB taxonomy): domain Bacteria; phylum Pseudomonadota; class Alphaproteobacteria; order Rhizobiales; family Beijerinckiaceae; genus CAIUPE01. The sequence continues at coordinate 3,976 of CANGSG010000168.1, read as the reverse complement.
GGACCGAATGGGCGGAAACACTATCCACCGAAATTAAAGCCGCCGAAGCGCATTCCGGCTGCGATAGCGGGATTGAGTATTACAGCCATTGGCTCTCCGCGCTCGAACGACTCGTGATTTCCAAAAAGGCTACAACGCCGCAGGGTTTACACGCCTTGCAAGAGTCATGGGATAGGGCAGCACGGGCAACGCCCCATGGCCAACCGATTGAATTGGCCAATGATCCCCATTCTCGTCAGACAAACGCTTGAGCCCCATCATCGCTTCGCCTAAACTTCACCCATGACAAAGCTTTCTCCAAATCCCCTTGGCGCGCGCGCCTTTGAACGACTTGAAGCACTTCGTGCTTATACGGATGAGCCCGGCAAGATTACCCGGCTTTATCTTTCGCCTTCTCATATCAAATCGATTGATTTTATTGTCGATGAAATGCGCCAAGCGGGATGTGACTCCGTTCATGTTGACGCGCTCGGCACAGTGGTCGGTCGCTATGAAGGGAAAACACAAGGCCTTCCGGCATTGCTCATCGGCTCGCATATCGACACGGTTGTTGATGGCGGTGCTTATGATGGTGCACTCGGTGTCATCGCGGGCATTGGCGTTGTTGAGGCATTGCATCAAAAAGGTGAACGTCTCGATTTTGCCGTCGAGATTTTGGGTTTCGGCGACGAAGAGAATGTGCGCTTTCCGGCCAATCTTACGTCGTCGCGCGCGTTTGCGGGTACATTACCGGACTCGGCGCTTGAGGCACGCGATGAGAGCGGCATCTCGATCCGCGAAGCGCTTCTCGCGAATGGATTTGATCCGTCAAAAATGAAATCACTAAAGCGCGACCCCAAAGATGTGATCGGTTATGTCGAAATTCATATCGAACAAGGGCCCGTGCTCGAAGCTGAAAATCTTCCCGTTGGTGTTGTCACCGCAATCAATGGCGCAACTCGTTTGGCGCTCACCGTGAAAGGTGAACCGGGCCATGCTGGTACAGTGCCGATGGCGATGCGCCATGATGCCTTGACCGCTGCCTCTGAAATGGCACTCGCCATTGAACGTATCGGCCGCGCGCATGAAACTGTCGTCGCGACCGTCGGTCGCTTTCAAGCCTATCCCGGTGCGGTAAATGTGATCCCGGGCGAAGTGCGGTTCTCGCTTGATACCCGCGCACCCGATGATGGCTTACGGGAAAAAATCGTCACAATGATCGAAGCGGAATGCAAAACAATTGCGGCAAGGCGTCAAGTTCAATTGCAGATTGAACCTTTGTCATCAGCAAAAGCCACGCCAATGGCTCAAACATTTATCGCAGGTCTTTCGGATGCGATTGGTCGTCGCCAAATCTCACCACGCCTTTTGCCCTCAGGCGCGGGCCATGACGCGATGGCGATGGCCGACCTCTGCCCCGCCGGCATGATGTTTGTGCGCTGCAAAGGCGGCATTAGCCATAGTCCGCTCGAATCTATGACAGAAGCGGATTGCGACACGGCGATCGACGTACTTTTGGATTTTGTACGTCGTTACCAAAAGTAATCTTGGCCTCTGCCATGATTTTTCCACAATTGTGCTTTTGTTAGGCGAAAGGAAGAGCCGGGCCCCTCTGGCGAGCATATGCTCGTGATGTCGGATCTTCGATTTGAATACAGAGGAGGCGTATGATGGCACTTGATGCCCAAGCTCTGATTGATTTCGTAATGCTCCCCGCACTTGGGAAGCCGCTTTGGATGTGGCTCAGTTTCACGGGTCTCGTTTTATTCTTGTTGGCGCTTGATTTGGGCGTTCTCAATAAAAAGAACCAAGTCATATCGGTGCGCCACAGTCTAGTTCTATCCGTCTTCTATATCAGCCTCGGCTTGATCTATGGCGCGGGTATCTGGTTCACGCTCGGCGCGGAATCAGGCATGAACTATCTCACCGGATTTGCAGTCGAAAAAGCACTCGCCATCGACAATATTTTTGTCATCGCGATGATCTTTTCCTTCTTTGCCGTTCCTGACAAATATCAGCATCGCGTTTTGTTCTGGGGTATTCTCGGCGTCATCATTCTGCGCGCGATCATGATCGCACTCGGTGCCGCCATCATCGCGGAATTCGCGTGGGTGCTTTACGTCTTCGCGGTATTCCTCATCGCCACGGGCATCAAGATGCTCTTTGCCGGCGACAAGCCCACCGATATCAGCAAGAATCCGATTTTGCGCTTCATGAAACGCTGGTTGCGCGTCAGCGAATCGCATCACGAGGAACGCTTCTTCGTTCGCCTGCCTGATAAGGCGACCGGTAAGACCTTGCTTCACGTAACGCCGCTCTTCATGGCGCTTGTTCTGATTGAAATCGCCGATGTCGTCTTCGCGGTTGACTCAGTGCCGGCGATCTTCGCGATCACAACCGATCCGTTTATCGTATACACATCAAACATCTTCGCCATCCTCGGCTTGCGGGCGCTTTACTTTGCTCTCGCCGCGATGATCGAGCGCTTCCACTATCTCAAATATGCGCTGGCGATTGTGCTCATCGTCATCGGTGGCAAAATCTTCGCGGCTGATTTGCTCGGCATCGAGAAAATCCCACCGGCTTTGTCTCTCGCGATGATTGTAAGCATCATCGGTGCGGGCGTGGTCGTGAGCCTGATCTGGTCAAGACCCGAAGCGAAAAAAACGGCGCACTAAGGGAAGATAAATAGGGAGCGTCAGTCGAGTTTACCGACTGACGCTTCAACCGCCTCAACCACCGCCCCCGAGCGCACATGGTGATGGGCGATATTCATTTCTGTGGCATACCAACGATCACCATCAAGTGCCGGCTGAACCACGCTGCGCAATGAGACAAGCGCTGCGGTAGAGCCTTTTCCAATCGGGTGATCTTTCGCAATTGGCTCGATGAGCGAGAGCGCTTGGCCGGCCATCAAGATTTCCATCGCAACAATATATTCGACATTCGCAACAATCGTACGAGCTTTGCGTGCGCACCATGTTGAATTCGACACATGATCTTCGGCATTGCTCTTGCCTGGAATTGAATCAACAGAACCCGGCATCGACAGCGTGCGATTTTCCATCACAAGCGCTGACATTGAGCACTGCACTGTCGCAAATCCCGTATTCAAACCCTTTTTGCCTGCGAGCAAATTGCGCGGCAGGCCATAGCTCATTGTCGGATCGATCAACCGCGCGAGGCGACGCTCGGAGATTGAACCCAAATCGGCAATCGCGATGGCGACAAGATCCATCGCCTGCGCCACATATTGACCGTGAAAATGCCCTCCGGAAATGACGACATAAGTGCCGTCGCCATTTTCGAAAATGAGCGGGTTGTCAGTCGCCGAATTGATTTCCGTCGAAATGATTTTCGACGCGTAATCAAGCGCTTCGAGGGCGGGGCCATGAACCTGCGGCGTGCAGCGGAGCGAATAGACATCCTGCACACGTGGCGGCGGGGCTTTGCCTGCAGCGCGCGCTTCGTCCGGATAAAGCGTTTCACGCGCGTCAGCCGAGCAACGCTTCGAGCCTTCGGTAATCTTGCGGATGTTGGATGCAATTTTGCGCTGGCCATCATGCGGGCGCGCTTTATGCACGCGCGGATCGAAGGCTGCGAGTTCACCGCGCATGGCTTCAAGCGAGAGGCACATGCCAATGTCAGCCGCTTTGCGTATGCGCTTCGCATCATAAATCGCAAGCACGGCAATCGCGAGCGAGACGGTCGAGCCATTGATCAGAGCAGACGCATCTTTCGCATGCAAAGTGAAATCAGGCTCTAACCCTGCTTTCTTGATAGCATCGCGCGCGGGCATGCGCTTGCCCTTGTAAATGATCTCAGCCTCCGGAAAACCGCAAAGCGCACCGGACATATGCGCGAGCGGCGCGAGATCGCCGGATGCGCCCACAGAGCCCTTCGCCGGAATAACGGGGATCAAGCCCTTGTTCAAAAAGTCGAGAAGGCGATCAACCACTTCAACGCGTGGGCCGGAATAATTTGACGCAAAGGCATT
>CANGSG010000167.1 GCA_947456435.1 Hyphomicrobiales bacterium | reverse complement strand
TTGAAGACTGCCGGCTTCATCGTGAAAGATGTACCCGAAAGTCATATCTGCTGCGGTTCTGCTGGGACATATAATATGTTGCAGCCGGAACTTTCAGGTGCGCTACGTGAACGTAAAGTCGATAATATTGAACGCACAAAGCCGGATATTGTCGCGACGGGCAATCTCGGCTGCATGACGCAGATCGGCAAGGGTCTTAAAGATCGTAACTCGGATATTGTTGTCGTGCACACGGTTGAATTGCTCGACTGGGCTACAGGCGGTCCGCTGCCCCGTGTATTGGCTGATCCTGGGCTACACTGAAGGATAGTGTTGCAATCTGATATGCGGTCATTTTCGACATGGCTTCCGATTGACGACGTGCTTCCGGCATGTCTTGAGACTTTAACTGAAAATTCTTCGGCCGTTCTTGTTGCGCCACCGGGCGCAGGCAAAACAACCCGTGTACCTTTGGCGCTTCTTGATGCGTCTTGGCGCGACGATAAGAAAATTCTTGTTCTTGAACCTCGACGATTAGCAGCGCGCGGGGCTGCGGCCCGCATGGCCGCAACACTGGGCGAAGCCGTCGGGGAGACCGTTGGCTATCGTGTTAGGCTTGGGTCAAAGATCAGCGCGCGCACGAAAATCGAAGTGATCACCGAGGGTATTTTTACCCGAATGATCCTTGATGATCCGACGCTATCTTCCGTTGCTGCTGTGCTCTTTGATGAATTTCACGAGCGGTCGCTCGACGCCGATCTTGGGTTGGCCTTCGCGCTTGATGCGCAACAGGCTTTGAGGCCTGAACTACGTATCTTGGCAATGTCGGCAACGCTCGATGGTGCGCGTGTCGCTGATCTGCTTGGGCAGTGCCCCGTCATAGAAAGTGAAGGGCGCGCATTTCCCATTGAGACGCGTTATCGCCCGCGCGATCCGTCGCGCCGCCTTGAAGACGTCATAGTTGACGCTGTGCGATCAGCGCTCAACGGCGATCAGGGTTCAATACTCGTCTTCTTGCCAGGTCAAAGCGAAATCAAACGTACCGCTGATTTATTGAGAGAAAAAATCAATTCGCCCTCAATCGAAATAGCGCCGCTCTATGGCGCTATGGATCCGGCCGAACAAGATAAAGCCATCGCACCAACACCTGAAGGCAAGCGTAAGATTGTATTGGCAACCTCGATTGCGGAAACCTCGCTCACAATCGATGGCGTGCGCATAATTATTGATTCCGGATTGCAACGTATTCCGATTTACGAACCGGATCTTGGTTTAACGCGACTTGAAACGCGACGCGTCTCGCGTGCCTCGGCTGATCAACGGCGTGGACGCGCGGGGCGTACTGAACCCGGCATTTGTTATCGTCTCTGGGAAGAAGCGGCGACGGGTGCGCTTGAACCTTTTTCGTCACCCGAAATTCTTGCCGCTGATCTCTCCGGTCTTATGCTCGATTGTGCCGAATGGGGCGTGACTGATCCCACGCGTTTGGCTTTTCTTGATCCGCCGCCAAAAGCCGCACTCAACGAAGCACGCGTTACGTTGCGCGCGCTCGATGCGCTTGATGACGAAGGACACATCACAGACACGGGCCGAGCCATTCGTGCACTACCTCTGCCACCTCGTCTCGCCCGAATGATTGTTGCGGCAGCGGAAAGAGGGGCTGCCTCTGACGCAGCGGAGCTTGCGGCTTTGATCGTTGAAAGAGGTCTTGGCGGAACGGCGGCTGATCTAACGCTTCGTCGTGATAGTTTTCGTCGTGATCGTTCTCGTCGCGCTGATGATGTCAGACGCCTCGCAAAATCATGGGCTGAAAGTGTTTCTGGCAAGGGTCCAAAAACAGAGATCTCTGCTGGCTCTTTACTCGCGCTCGCTTTTCCAGATCGTATTGCGAAAGCGCGCGGCACGCCCGGCGTGTTTTTGATGGCCAATGGCCGTGCAGCGCGATTGCAGACGCATGATCCGCTCGCGCGGGAACCATTTTTAGCGATTGGCGAAATTGCCGGTAGCGCTGCCGATGCGCGCATTCTTCTGGCTGCTCCTCTGTCGCTCGCCGAAATCGAAGACGAATATGGCGCGGACATTGTCACAGACACGACCATCACCTTCGACCGGGAGGCGGCCGCGTTGCGCGCGACACGCGTTCGACGCCTTGGTGCCATAGTGCTCGCCGAGCAAAGGCTACCTGTGCCCTCAAGCGAGGAAGCCGCCACCATCCTCGCGCGCGGACTAGCCACGCTCGGCGTCAATCGTTGGCCTATGTCGAAGGCCACCCGACAATGGCGGGACCGGATTTTGTTTTTACGCCGTACTGATTCCGATTGGCCTGATCTCTCAGATGTGGCGCTTGAGAAAAGTGCTGAGACTTGGCTCTCCCCGTTCCTTCTGGGAAAAACGAGCCTCGCCGATCTCGACGACGAATTGCTCCGCACGGCACTGACAGCACTCCTCGACTGGCCGCTTCAGCAGCGGGTGGAGGCGGAGGCGCCCGCTTTCTTCACCGCGCCTACCGGGAACCGCCATGCCATTGATTATGAAGCCGAGGAAGGCCCCGTGCTGGCCATCCGCGTGCAGGAACTCTTCGGTCTTGAAACCCATCCGAGTGTCGCGCAGGGCCGGATACCGCTCGTCTTGCACCTCCTGTCGCCCGCTCACCGGCCAATCCAGATCACGCGCGACCTCCCCGGCTTTTGGCGGGGCTCTTGGGCGGCAGTCAAAAGCGAGATGAAGGGGCGCTATCCGAAACATGTCTGGCCGGACGATCCGGCCAAGGCCCAGCCCACCGCACGGGCTAAACCACGCGGAACCTGAAGGCTCGCTCATTTGCAAGAAAGACGATGGCTGGGGCGGGAGGATTCGAACCTCCGCATGGTGGAATCAAAATCCACTGCCTTACCGCTTGGCGACGCCCCAATGCGACTCGCGAAGGATGCATAAAGCGCTCGCATGATCGACGCAACCCGAAGTGAAAAAATCCCTGCTCCGAAAGGCCTGTGACAGATCGGCTCAACCGGAAGGCGCTTGCGAGGCGGGGGCCGCGCGGCTATAAGGCCGCCTTCCCGCCAGCGGAATATGTCGGAGCGTAGCGCAGCCTGGTAGCGCACCTCGTTCGGGACGAGGGGGTCGAAGGTTCAAATCCTTTCGCTCCGACCATTTTTTCTGATTTCATTCTTCCGTCAGATAGCGATCAACCCATTCATTGACGGTCTCTGCTGGAATCTTGGTCTCGAATGAAATTTCATAACCGTCACGGCTTGTTCCGATAATTTTCGCCGGATGATCCTCGCCAAGAATGCGTAAGCGCACCCGGTCCCCTTGTCGTTCAAGAATGTAACGGCTCGCTTCACGAAACAATGCGCGATCAGGCAAGAGCCACCGCACAATGCCGTCAAGCACAAGATCCTCTTCATCAAATAGAAGTTCAGCGACAATACAGCACGACCGCCGATCAAGCTGAACGGGCGGTTGGGGCTTGGGGGATTCAGGTTTTTCAGTACGATCCAACATGATCAGATGAGTCCTTTGCTTTCGATAAAACCATCAAGCGTCTGATTGGCCGTTACGGCGACGGAAGCGCGCAAGGATCGCCTCATTCACCGCTTGACTGACCGCTGACAAATCCGGCGTCTCGACAGGAGGAGGCATATCAATACCGTCAGGCGTTGCGGGTTTAGGCACCGTCGCTTGCGCTACGAGAATACTGTCGAGCACACGCGCGATTTCACCCAGCCCTTGCGAAAGGCCTTGTTCGATATGCTCGCCGAAGGCGCGCATATCGGCTACCGGATCGGTACCGCGATCAAGAGCCGCCAAACGATCAGCGAGATCAGACTGGGTTGCACCAAGCTTCTCAATACCAACGAGAAGACGAGAGAGTGACTCATCAAACGAGACGGCCACTGCACCGAAGCCTGCCGCCAAGCGTTCATCAACTGACGCGGACAATTGATCGACGATTGATTTTACGTCGAGAGGGCGGGTCGACTCGCGCATTATCTTTTCCAGAGTCGCATTTGATTCAATGGCGACACGACCCCGCTCTTCACCCGATTGCTTTAGTGCATTTAGTTCAACACCGAACGAATCAAATCCTCGTGTTGTCTGCACTTCGAGCGCACGCACAAGACGTTCTGTCGTGCGATGTTGATCGGCAACCTGTCCGATTACATCAATGACAGCCCCGCGTGACTCTTCGACGGTCTGCGACAAGCGGCCAACACCATCGGCATAGCGATTCATAGTCGCGCGATCACGCAGAATTTCTTCTTCACGCAGTCGTTCGAC
>CANGSG010000166.1 GCA_947456435.1 Hyphomicrobiales bacterium | reverse complement strand
GCGCAAAGATTGAAGTGACCCTTCACAAAAGGGAGTCATCCGATCAATGGTTGGCCTTTGTTCGCCCTGCCAAAAAACTCGATCTTGGCGAGAGCGTTCACTTCATCTCTGACTCCATAAAAGATTATTCGCTTAGCGCGCGGGTTGAAGAAAAAGGCGAGGGGGGAGAAATTCTCTTCCGCTTTTCTTTAGTGGGGCCTGACCTTGATGCCGCGATTTACGAGCTGGGTGAGATGCCTTTGCCGCCTTATATCGCGGCAAAGCGGTCTGAGGACGAGCGAGACAAACAGGACTATCAGACAATTTTTGCCGATCGCACGGGAGCGGTTGCCGCGCCTACGGCGGGTCTTCATTTTACACCTGCGTTGATCGATAGGCTGAAGGCAAAGGGAATTGAGATTTGTCGTGTTACGCTCCATGTCGGCGCCGGCACTTTTTTGCCCGTTAAAGCCGAGGATACACGTGATCATAAAATGCACGCGGAATGGGGCGAGATCAGTGCGGAGACGGCTCAACGTCTGAACCATGCGAGGAAAGAGGGTAAGAGGATCGTTGCGATTGGGACAACATCTCTACGCCTTTTGGAGTCGGCGGTTCGTGACAATTGCTCATTTACGGCTTGGAGCGGCGATACGTCGATTTTTATCACGCCCGGCTATCGGTTTTGCGCCGTCGATATCCTTATGACCAATTTTCATTTGCCTCGGTCGACGCTTGTGATGCTGGTTTCAGCTTTTTCGGGTCTGGACAGGATCATGAAAGCGTATAGACACGCGATTGAGACGGGCTATCGCTTCTATTCCTATGGCGATGCCTGTTTATTGTTCCGTGCTGACCCCGTAGACCTATCGTGACCGATCACCAAGACTTTGCCTTTACAATTTCTCATCGCGATGGAGCGGCGCGCACAGGTGCTGTGCACACGCCGCGCGGGTCTATTCGTACGCCCGCTTTCATGCCTGTCGGGACTGCAGGCACCGTGAAAGCTATGCATCCGCATGAAGTGCGCGCCTTAGGTGCCGATATCGTTCTTGGCAATGTCTATCATCTCATGCTGCGCCCAGGTGCGGAGCGCGTTGCCGAATTGGGTGGCCTTCATCACATGATGAATTGGCCGCATCCCATTTTGACTGACTCGGGCGGCTTTCAGGTGATGTCGCTTGCGAAGCTTCGAAAGATTACTGAGCAGGGAGTGACCTTTCGTTCGCATATTGATGGCTCTTCTTATGATTTGACGCCGGAACGTTCGATCGAAATTCAGGGCCTTTTGGGTTCCGATATTCAGATGCAGCTTGATGAATGCGTGAAGCTGCCGTGCTCGGATCGCGATACCGAAAAGGCGATGGAGCTCTCTCTTCGATGGGCCGAACGTTGCACTGTGAAATTTGGAACTCAACCCGGAAAAGCGATGTTTGGCATCGTGCAAGGTGGTGCGGTTGAAGCGTTACGTGTGCGCTCAGCCCAACAACTCGCGGCAATGAATCTGAAAGGCTATTCGATTGGTGGCCTTGCGGTTGGTGAACCGCAAGAGGTCATGCTTAAAATGATCGAAACTGTTGAACCTCACATGCCCCAGGAAAAGCCGCGTTATTTGATGGGTGTGGGGACGCCTGATGACATTGTCGAGAGTGTTAGCCGCGGCGTTGATATGTTTGATTGCGTGATGCCAACGCGCGCAGGACGGCATGGCTTGGCCTTCACGCGTTTTGGGAAGATCAATTTGAAAAATGCCCGTCACGCCGATGATCCTCGTCCCCTTGATGAAGAGAATTCATGGGAACCCGCGCGCATTTATAGCCGCGCTTATTTGCACCATCTCGTAAAGTCGGATGAAATCCTCGGCATGATGCTGTTAACCGGAATTAACCTTGCTTATTATCAAACATTGATGAGTGGATTACGCGAAGCGATCAGTGTTCAGCGCTTGAATGATTTTATTGTTGAGACGAAAGCCGGATGGGCGCGCGGCGATATTGCGCCTTTTACCCGTAAATCTATCTCAATTGGTTCGCCATCATGACCGGAACGATCCTCTCAAGCGCCGATCTTGATCCGCGTCGCCGGCGTATTTTGTTTCGGTCGTGGCATCGCGGTATGCGCGAGATGGATTTGCTTATCGGACAATTTGCCGATGCGCACCTCATGGTCTTTTCGGATGAGGAGCTTGATCTCTTTGAAATTTTGATAGAACGCCAAGATCAAGAACTGATGAGTTGGTTTGTGGGATCGGTTCCGGTTCCGCCGGAATTGGACACGAAGATGTTTACGCAGCTCAAAATGTTCCATGATCATCAAAAGCCGATCAATCTTTGATCCTTATATTGAATGTCAAAATTTCTTGAAACGGTTCTGTCGGGTTTAGAAAAGACGAGGTCTCTCGTACTTTCCTCTGCGCCAGATGGCTTCGATGCGATGGTGGTCGCGGATCTCGCGCGCCGTATAGCCCGAGAGGGACGTGATCATGCAGCCGCTTTGGTCTTTGTCGCGCGGGATGGTCAACGCCAAGCGCAGATGGAAGCTGCACTTGGTTTTCTCGCGCCCGATTTGGAAATCTTGAGTTTTCCGAATTGGGATTGCCAACCCTATGACCGCGTATCTCCCCATGCGGGGATCGTAGCAAGGCGAATGACCGTTCTTGCGCGATTGGCACGTTCGAATACGGGAGAAGACAGGCCGCGTGTATTAATTGCAACCGCCAACGGTCTTATGCAACGCGTAACGGCGCGAACAAAAATTGCATCGGAAAGTTTTTCAGCAGCGCCCGGTAACCGGGTTGATACGAAAGCGTTGGCGCTGTGGCTTGAATCAAATGGGTTCATGAAAACCGCGACGGTTCGGGAGACGGGCGATTACGCGGTTCGTGGGGGCATCATTGATCTTTTTGCGCCCGGCATGCCTTTGCCCGTTCGGTTAGATTTTTTCGGCGATACGCTTGAGTCCATCCGAAGCTTTGATTCCGAAACGCAACGTACCGTCGGACAATTGCGCGCGCTAGATCTGGTGCCCATGAGTGAAGTGCAGTTAACGACCGAAACGATTAAGCGCTTCCGGCAAGCCTATGTTGCAACATTTGGGGCGCCGGGGCGGGATGATCTACTCTATGAAGGTATAAGTGAAGGCCGTCGTGTTGCGGGTTTAGAACATTGGTTACCTTTGTTTCATGAGCGTCTCGATACGCTTTTTGATTACGTGCCGGACGTTCCTTTTATTCTGGATCCTTTGGTTGAAGAGGCGACCCAGGAGCGCTTAAGCCTTATTACGGATCATTATGAGGCGCGGCGCGAAGCGCTCGCTAATTCGCAAACGGGGCTTATGCCCTATAAGCCTTTAGAACCGAAGCTTCTCCACCTTGAATCGGAGGAACTTAAGAACTGTCTCTCAACGCATCCGGTCATCCGCCTCACGCCCTTTGCCGTTGGTGATGAGGGCTCCGCATCAGTTGTTGATTGCGGCGTCAGACAGGGACGAAATTTTTCTGCGGAACGCGCACGTATTGATGGCGAGGACGGGGCGGACTCAAAGAATATCTTTGATGCTGTTGTTGCTTATATCTCGTCGAAACAGGATGAATCAAAACGTGTCATCGTTTCGACGTGGACCGAGGGTGCGCGGGAGCGTTTGTCCCATGTGCTTGCGGATCATGGGCTGAAGACTTTGACCTATACGGCGAGTTTCTCGGACGCGCTGGCACTCAAGGGTAAGGCGGTTGCGTTGGCCGTCTGGGGCCTTGAACGCGGTTTTGAAACAGACAGTCTCGTCGTTATCGGCGAGCAAGATATTCTCGGCGATCGTCTGGTCCGTAAAGCACGGAAGTCGCGTCGCGCTCAGGATGTGATTGCGGAAGCTGCCAGTCTAAATCCAGGTGATCTCGTTGTTCATCTCGATCATGGCATTGGACGCTTCGCGAGTTTAAAAACAATCGACGTTGCAGGCGCGCCGCATGATTGTGTCGAGATTCATTATGCAGGCGGAGACAAGCTTTTTCTTCCTGTTGAGAATCTCGATCTTCTCTCTCGATACGGGTCTGAGGACACGGAAGTTCAGCTCGATCGCTTAGGCGGTGGTGGTTGGCAGGCGCGGAAGGCAAAGCTCAAGAGTCGCATCCGCGAGATGGCGCATGCTCTCATAAAGATTGCTGCTGCACGGCTTTTGCGCGAGGCGCCGAAGTTGTCCGTACCGCACAATAGCTATGAAGAATTTGCAGCACGTTTTCCTTATGATGAGACTGAAGACCAATTGAATTCGATTGACGCTGTTCTTGATGATTTGGGATCAGGCCGCCCTATGGATCGCCTTCTTTG
>CANGSG010000165.1 GCA_947456435.1 Hyphomicrobiales bacterium | reverse complement strand
CGACCATGCGGCCGACTTCACGCGCCCAAAGACCGCCACAGTTTACAACATGCTCGGCGACAATCGTGCCCTGATTGGTCACAACATCCCAACCGCCATCGGCGCGTTGGTTCAGTTCTTCGACCTTTGTTTTGAGATAAATTTCAGCACCCTGAATACGCGCGGATTTCGCATAGGCATGCGTCGTGCCGTAAGGATCGAGATTGCCGTCGGCCTTATCGAGCATTGCGCCGATGAATTTCGTTTCATCGAGCAGCGGCAGAAGGTCCTTTGCTTCCTTCACCGAAATCAATTCGGTTTCGAGGCCGAGATAGCGCGCACGCGCATGCGCCATTTTGAGCCAATCCATGCGCTCAGGCGTATCAGCAAGCATCAAGCCGCCGGAGCGATGCAGACCACAGCTTTCGCCCGAGATTTTTTCAAGCTCGTCATAGAGCGCGATCGTGTAGCCTTGGAGCTTCGCGACATTCGGATCGCCATTCAGCGTGTGAAAGCCCCCAGCCGCATGCCATGTCGAACCATGGGTCAGCTGCTCGCGCTCAACAAGCACGACATCCTTCCAGCCCGCTTTGGTGAGGTGGTAAAGCACCGAAGCGCCAACTACGCCGCCCCCAATGACGACAACACGGGCATGGGATTTCATAGCGGCTTAGTCCTTTCAAACCGGCGCATTAAAGGCGCGAACTCAATAAAAAGTCGTCGCCACGCTAAAAAGCTGGCGCGGCATGGGCAAGCCCGTTTTTTCGATAACGGTGTGCCGTCAGGCGATAAGGCGGAGAAATACCTGCGTCATTTTTTCCGGTAGCGGCGCTCGAGGAGCTCAAACACAAGCCGAGCGGCCTGGACTTCGCCCCCTTCCGGACGACCCGATTTGGGCGAAGGGACCCAGCAAAACACGTCAAAATGCGCCCACGCCTTCGCCTTTTCGACAAAACGCTGCAAAAATAGCGCGGCCGTCACCGAACCAGCAAAGGCGCCCGAGGAAATGTGGTTGATATCCGCTACCTTCGAATCGAGCAGCTTCGCATAGGGCTTCCAGAGCGGCATCCGCCAGACGGGATCATTCACCGCCGTTCCCGCCGTGGCGATGTCGGCGGCGAGGCTCTCATCATCCGTATAGACCGGCGGCAGATCCGGCCCGAGCGCAACACGCGCCGCGCCCGTTAATGTCGCAAAATCGAGAACAAGATCAGGCGCCTCCTCATCGGCAAGAGTTAGCGCATCGCCCAGGATCAAACGCCCTTCGGCATCCGTGTTACCAATCTCTACAGACATGCCCTTACGACTTGCCAACACATCGCCAGGCCGGAACGCCGAACCGGAGATTGAATTCTCAACCGTCGGCACAATCAATCGAAGGCGGATCGGCAAGCCTGCCGCCATCACCATCCGCGCGGCTGCCAGTGCCACCGCCGCGCCGCCCATGTCTTTTTTCATGAGCAACATGGAATTGTCGGGCTTGATGTTGAGCCCGCCTGTATCGAATGCGACGCCTTTGCCAACCAAGGTGACTTTCGGATGTGAAGGGTCACCCCAATGTATATCAACGATACGCGGTGCGCGCGGTGATGCGCGACCCACTGCGTGAACCATCGGGAAATTTTGCGCGAGCAAATCATCACCAATGACGGAGGTTACGGTTGCACCAAAGTGTTGTGCCACAGCCCTCACCGCCGCTTCGATTTCAGCGGGGCCCATATCATTCGCGGGCGTGTTGATCAGATCGCGGCCTTCAAAAACAGCGTCAGCGATCATCGACAACCGTGCCGCATCCACACCCGAAGGCGGCACCAGTTTAACCGTCACACCTTTTGGTTTGGCTTTGTAGCGTTCGAACCGATAGGACCCCAAAAGAAAGGCGAGCACGGCTTGAGCTGCATCGCCCCAATCGCCCTCAAAGCGATAGGTGCCCGCTGGCAAGAGGCCGGGGAGCTTACCCGCTATAAAGGGATCGGCATCAGGCGAACCCTTTTTACCGAGACCGAAAAGCACCGCCGCAATGCCCGACCCACGCCCGGGAACAAGACAAATCGAACCCTGCCCGCCCTCGAATCCGGCGGCGCGCACGAAATCGACGAGGCCCAGCTGCTCTGCTGTCGCTGTCCAGGATTCAGTTGTGACGGCATGAAGGGGTATGGCGGTGGCGGCGTCTGTCGAGAATACGGGATGCACGGGAATGTCCTCATTCAGGGATCAAGCGGTGAAGCCGGAAAAGTTTAAAACGGCTTTAGCGCAAAGGGGCCGAAAATGACATCCGCCAAGACCTTTATCCAAAGCGCCGCCCCTTGCGGGAAGCCGATCGATCCATTAACCCGCCACGGAACACTCCGAAACATCTTTTAAAACCTGCCTCCGAAAGGCCGTTCCGATGTCGAAAAAGTCAGTGAAAAAAGTCGTTCTCGCCTATTCCGGCGGTTTGGACACCTCGATCATCCTCAAATGGCTGCAAACGACCTATGCTTGCGAAGTGGTGACCTTCACCGCCGATCTCGGCCAAGGCGAGGAATTGGGGCCGGCGCGCGACAAGGCGCTCCTTCTGGGCATCAAGCCTGAAAACATCTTTATCGAAGATTTGCGCGAAGAATTTGTGCGCGATTATGTGTTCCCGATGTTCCGTGCGAACGCCGTGTATGAAGGCGTCTATTTGCTCGGCACGTCGATTGCGCGTCCGCTCATCGCCAAGAAGCAGATCGAGATCGCCGAACGCGTCGGCGCTGATGCGGTCTCCCATGGCGCGACCGGCAAGGGCAATGATCAGGTGCGCTTCGAGCTTGGCTATTATGCGCTAAAGCCCGACATCACCATCATTGCACCATGGCGCGAATGGGATTTGCGCTCACGCGAACAACTCATTGCGTTTGCTGAACAGCATCAAATTCCGATTGCGAAAGATAAACGGGGCGAAGCGCCCTTCTCGGTTGACGCGAATTTGTTGCACGCTTCGTCCGAAGGCAAAGTGTTGGAAGATCCCGCCATTGAAGTGCCTGATTATGTTTACTCGCGCACCATCGGGCCAGAAGCGGCACCCGATAAAGTCACGACAATTACGATTGATTTCGAAAAGGGTGATGCGGTCGCAATCAATGGCGAAAAGCTCTCTCCCGCAACGCTTCTTGCGAAGCTCAATGCGCTCGGCAAAGAAAACGGCATCGGCCGTCTCGATCTCGTCGAGAACCGTTTCGTCGGCATGAAATCACGCGGCATGTATGAAACACCCGGTGGTACGATTTTGCTCGTCGCACATCGCGCGATTGAATCGATCACACTCGATCGCGGCGCCGCGCATCTTAAAGACGAACTGATGCCAAAATATGCCGAACTCATTTACAACGGCTTCTGGTTCTCGCCCGAACGTGAAATGCTGCAGGCACTCATCGACAAATCACAAGACGCTGTCACCGGTCGCGTGACGCTGAAGCTCTACAAAGGCAATGTCATCGTCATTGGCCGCGAGAGCCCCTATTCGCTCTATGATCAGGACCTCGTGACCTTTGAAGAAGGCGCTGTGGCCTATGATCACCGCGATGCAGCCGGCTTTATCCGCTTAAATGCGCTCCGTTTGCGCACTTTGGGCCAGAGAAAGCGGAAAACGGGCCATTAATCGCCCCTTCCAATTGCGTCCCAAATCGCGTATATGCGGCGCAACAATTTAGCCCTTGCAGCCCGGGGTCGTGTGACCGCCGGGCTTTGCATTGGAAAAGCCTCCAGAAAGATTATCTATGTCACTCCGCAATATCGCGATCATCGCGCACGTCGACCACGGCAAAACCACGCTCGTGGATAAGCTCCTCGCCCAATCTGGCACCTTCCGCGAAAACCAGAAGGTCGCTGAGCGCGCGATGGACTCGAATGATCTCGAGCGCGAGCGCGGCATTACGATTTTGGCCAAGTGCACCTCGGTGCAATGGCATGACACGCGCATCAACATTGTCGACACACCCGGCCACGCCGATTTTGGCGGCGAAGTTGAACGTATTTTGAACATGGTCGATGGCGTGATCGTGCTTGTGGACGCGGCTGAAGGCCCGATGCCGCAGACAAAATTCGTCGTATCAAAAGCGTTGAAGCTTGGCCTTCGTCCGATCGTTGCCATCAACAAAATCGACAAGCCTGAGGCACGCGCGAGTGAAGTTGTGAACGAAGTGTTCGATCTCTTCGCGGCACTTGATGCCACCGACGAACAACTCGATTTCCCGATCCTTTACGGTTCAGCCAAGCAAGGCTGGATGTCAAAAGACCCGGATGGTCCGAAAGATTCGCTCGCACCGATGTTTGACATGGTGCTTGAGCATGTCGCGCCGCCGAAGACTGAAGAAGG
>CANGSG010000164.1 GCA_947456435.1 Hyphomicrobiales bacterium | reverse complement strand
GGCATGAGCTGAATAAGTCTTTTCGTCCATGCCTTCGGGCGCTTGCAAATTGAAATGGAGATTGCCGTCACCGACATGACCAAAGACACAAGGGCGAATCCCCGGAAGCGCTGTTAACAATTCCGCGCAAACGACATCGATAAATTGAGGAATATCGGCAATCGGCACCGAGATGTCATGCTTGATTGACGGACCTTCGCGCACTTGCGCTTCCGGAATATTTTCGCGGATCGCCCAGAAGCGATCACGCTGCGCGAGCGAGTCTGAGATGGCAGCATCGCTCACAATACCCGCTTCGAGCGCCTCGCCCAGCAGCGTGGCCGCCATCTCTTGCGCATCATCCGATACGAAGGATGAAAACTCCGGCATTACATACCATCGATGCGGATTCACTAAAGGGTCACGGAGCCCTTCTATATGCTTCAGTGCAATATCGAGTGCAAATCGCGGCATAAGCTCGAATGTCGTTAAAGACGGCCCTGCATGATGTTTGAGATGTTGAAAGAGTTTCAATGCATCGCTAGGCGAATGTAAGCCACAAAAAGCAGCACTACGTGAACGCGGCAAAGGAAAGAGTTTTAGGCTCGCCGCTGTAATGACACCGAGCGTGCCCTCCGCACCCATAAAGAGCGACGCCAGATGATAGCCTGTATTGTCTTTGCGCAAAGTGGTGAGCGTGTTGAGGAGCGTGCCATCCGGCAAAACAATTTCGAGACCCAAAACAAGATCACGCATCGTTCCATAGACAAGTGCCGCCGTGCCGCCCGCATTGGTCGCGATTGTGCCGCCAACCGTTGCTGTGCCTTCTGATGCGAGCGACAACGGGAAAAGACGGCCCGCCTCTTCCGCTTTGTCTTGAAGGGCTGCGAGCGTGGCCCCTGCTTCAACGATCACCGTGTCGGAATCAGCATCAATCGAACGAATGCGGTTGAGGCGCTGGAACGACAAGACGATTTCATCACCGCGTCCGAGCGGTACGCTCCCACCAACAAGCCCTGTATTGCCGCCTTGCGGAACAATCGCGCAATGATGGTCCTTTGCGAAGCGCATCACCGCCATCACTTCATCAGTAGACGATGGGCGCACAACGCATAGCGCGCGGCCGGTATAGCGCTTACGCCAATCGGTGAGATAAGGCGCCATCATGGCGTCATCAGTGATGACATGCGACGCGCCAATCAGCGCCGAAAGACCCGCGATTATATCTTCACGATCGGGCATCATGCCGCTCATCCCCTACCCCAATAACCGCCGCTTGGGCTTCGCGCGTTCGGTTACACGTTCGAAAAGCCCAACAAGCTCGCAATGCGTCGAATGCCGAAATTGATCAATCACCGTCACTTTACTGAGTTGATAGCCGCCCGCAAGAAGCAGCGCCGCATCGCGTACAAAACTCCCGAGATGGCACGACACAGAAATGACCCGAGGCACACGCGATGATGCCAGCATCCGCATCTGCGCCTCAGCCCCTGCACGCGGCGGATCAATCACCACATGATCAAATCCATTGAGGTCTTGCGGCACCAGAGGACGCCGGAAGAGATCGCGCGTTTCAACAGTAATAGGCTTCAACCCTGATACGTCGCGCGCCGCGCGCGCGAGAGCATTGAGGGAAGATGCTTCGCTTTCAACCGCATGGACGGGTGCCTGTTCAGCAAGACGCATAGCGAATGTGCCAATGCCCGCAAAAAGATCAGCAACGCGCTTTGGCTCTTTAAGGTAAGATAAGACTTCGCGTTGCAAGGCGGACTCTCCGGCGTCAGTCGCTTGCAAGAAACATCCAGGCGGCAAAATAACATCCGCTTTGCCAATCTTGATCAGCGGCGCGCGGCGCTCAACAATGATATCGCCATGCAAAGACAATCGCGCGAGATCGAGCAATTCCGCTTCCCGCGTAAGCTTCATGCGTAATTCAGGTGATGCGGGACCATGCCCCCTCAAATCGACATCTAGCCCCGTTGCGGTTGCTGTTACCGCAACATCGATCGGCTTATCACTTTTGAGCAGCAACCGCGCGAGCGGTTTCAAGCGCTGCGCGCTATCCTGTAACGGGGGAACAAGCAGAGGACAGGAGTTAAGATCAATCAACTCATGCGTTTTTGCGCGCATGAAACCGACCGCGACATCGCCGTCGCGCCGTCTGGCGTGAAAAGTTACACGACGGCGGCCCTTGCCATGCGCTTCAATGAGATCACCAACACGATCCGAGAGACCAAGTGGTGCAAGTGCCGCTTCAACGAGGCCCTTTTTCCACTGCGTATATGTTTTCGCATCCGCTTCTTGGATCGCGCATCCCCCACACTGCCCAAAGACAGAACAGAAGGCTTTCACACGATGGGGAGACGACGTCTCGAGATGAAACATCTCGTCATTTAGGGCATCAGGATCGACTCTGAAAACATCACCCGGAATACCGCGCGGAATAAAGAGCGGTCCTTTGTCCGTCTCGGCAACACCATCCCCTTTTGCGCCAATCCGCTCAATCGTCACATGCTGCGTCATGATTGCCGCTCCGCCACGATGAGATATTCAACATTGCCGTCACCTCCAGCGATGGGAGACGGGATCGTGCCTTTAATCACCCAGCCTTCATGCTCGATCGATTGCATAACTCGGTTGATCGCGTCCTGACGCGCATCCTCATCGCGCACGATACCTTTTTTCAATGCCGCGCGACCCACTTCAAATTGCGGTTTGATAAGAGCGATCAAAAAAGCCTTCGGCGCTGCTAAGGGTAAAATTTTTGGCAGAATGAGAGTAAGAGAAATAAAACTGACATCCATCACAATGAGTGACGGCTCCTCGTCGAAATCATCGCTCGAAATTGTTCGTGCGTCACAGCCTTCGCGCAGTTTCACGCGGCGGTCATCGCGCAAGGAAGCATGAAATTGGTCATGTCCAACATCGACGGCATGAATAAAGCGCGCGCCGCGTTTTAATAGGAGATCGGTAAATCCCCCCGTCGAAGAACCGACATCAAGACAAATACGATTTTGCGGATCAATTTCAAAATAATCGCAGGCGGCAGCGAGTTTCACACCGCCACGCGACACATAGGGATGTTCGGCTTCCGCTTCGATCGTTGCTGCACTATCGATAAGGCGTGAGGCCTTGGTCAGCGCTTCGCCATTTACCCGCACCAGCCCTGCGGCGATGGCGGCCTGCGCGCGCGCCCGGCTTTCATAAAAGCCGCGTTCAACAAGAAAGAGATCGGCGCGTTTAGGCTCATTCATAAGCCCGCTTTACGCGAAGCGGGTCCACCCTGTCTATGCCTGTTACTCGGGCAGCGGGATGAATTCATGTTCGCCCGGCACAGATGAAAATTTGCCAGCACGCCATTCGGCCTTCGCCTGATCAATGCGCTCTTTGCGTGAGGAGACAAAATTCCACCAGATATGACGCGGGCCATCCATCGGCTCGCCGCCCAAAAGCATGATGCGCGCGTTGCTCGTTGCCAAAATGGAAATCCGGTCTCCAGGCTTGAAGATCAACAAACGGCCGGAGCCAAAGATGTCGCCCGCAATATCGATCTCGCCTGAAACAACATAAACCGCGCGCTCGTCATAAGCGGGATCAAGCGGCAATACTGCACCGGGCGCGAGTACCGCTTCCGCATAGAAAATGTCCCACGGAAATTTCACTGGCGATGTCTCGCCATAGAGCGAGCCCATGATGAGACGAACACTTTTGCCTTCGCCCGTGATGCGCGACAATTCAGCCTGATCAATATGATCGAATGCGGGATCGCTTTCTTCATGCGTCTTTGGCAAAGCGACCCAGGTTTGAATGCCGAAAAGCCGAGACGTCGCTGCGCGCGTTTCAGAGCCTGTTCGTTCCGAATGAACGATGCCGCGCCCCGATGTCATCACATTCACCGCACCCGGCTTGATTTCCTGCACAACGCCGAGTGAGTCACGATGCATCAAGGCGCCATCGAAAAGATAAGTCACCGTTGAAAGACCGATATGCGGATGCGGACGAATATCGATGCCCTGCCCGAGCAGAAATTCCGCCGGACCCATCTCGTCGAAAAAGATAAACGGCCCCACCATCTGCTTGCGCGTTGAGGGTAAGGCCCGACGCACGGAAAAGCTGCCAAGGTCGCGGGCGCGTGGCACGATGACGCTCTCAATCGCGTCACAGCTCCACGCATCACCGGCAATCGGATCATCATGTTCTGAATTGGACATCGGCAGGGTTCCTCTTTTACTATGAAGAGATTGCGCCGATACCCAAGAAATGCAAGTGACGCCATGCAAAGTGCTGCTTGCAACTTTGCTTAAACGCGACTGACTAATGATCGAGCAGAATAAATCATAACCTCAACAT
>CANGSG010000163.1 GCA_947456435.1 Hyphomicrobiales bacterium | reverse complement strand
CGCCGCTCGGCACGGTTCTGCATACGGGTGATTGGAAGATTGATGAAACACCCATTGCCGGTTGGACAACAGATGAAGCACGGTTGAAAGCCATTGGTGATGAGGGTGTTCTCGCGCTCATTTGCGATTCAACCAATGTCATGCGTGAAGGCGAATCCTTAAGCGAACAGGATGTTGCCAAAGGACTTTCTGAAGTTATTGCCTCGGCTGAGGGTCGTGTGGCTGTAACAACCTTTGCTTCAAATATCGCACGTATTCGTTCAGTCGCCTTAGCGGCAAAAGAGAACGGTCGTGAAGTAGTAGCCATTGGCCGTGCCATGGATCGCGCCATTCAAGTGGCTTTGGAATGTGGTTATCTTGAGGGCGTGCCGGAGTTTCGGTCTACCGAAACCTATGGCTATCTCCCTCGTGACAAAGTTGTTGCCCTTCTTACAGGATCGCAAGGCGAACCGCGCGCGGCACTCGCGCGTGTGGCCGATGATCAACATCCTGATGTCACACTTACGCCCGGGGATACTGTTGTTTTTTCATCGCGGACCATTCCGGGAAATGAGAAGGCGGTGGGGCGTATTATCAATGGCTTGGTTCGTCAAAGCGTGAATGTTGTTACAGATCGTCACGCCCTTGTTCATGTCTCAGGTCATCCGCGACAGGGTGAGTTGCAGAAAATGTATCAATGGGTGCGACCGCAAACACTCATTCCCGCGCATGGCGAGCCCTTGCATCTTGAAGAACATCGCAAATTTGCTCTGCGCTCGGGCATCCCGAATGTCTTGATCGGCCATAATGGCGATATGATCCGCTTAGCTCCAGGCAAACCCGATATTGTTGATGAAGTTCAACATGGCCGAATTTATAAGGACGGCAATGTGCTTGTGACATCAGCCGACCCCGCCATTTCAGAGCGGCGCAAACTCTCTTTCGGCGGTCTTGTTTCGATTGCCATTGCCCTTGATTCGAAGGGTGTACTCGTCGGCGAGCCGGCCTTTGCCGTATCGGGCATTCCGCAAGTGACACGCGGCGGTCGTTTGTTTGAGGATGTGATCGAAGAAGCGGTGTTTGCTGTTCTTGAAGGGCTCCCTAAGAGCAAGAAGCGTGATCCTGATCTCGTCGAAACTGCAATTGAGAG
This sequence comes from Hyphomicrobiales bacterium, assembly GCA_947456435.1. GTDB lineage: Bacteria > Pseudomonadota > Alphaproteobacteria > Rhizobiales > Beijerinckiaceae > CAIUPE01. The sequence goes on along the minus strand of CANGSG010000163.1, from coordinate 3,216 downwards.
GGCCGTCCGGTCTGCCGTTGATGATGAGTGGGGCAAGAAGCCGGTCTGCCATGTGCAGATTGTCGTGATCTAAGGGAGGCTCGCGATGATCGGACGTCTCAATCACGTTGCTATCGCTGTGAGGGATCTCGCCGCGTCAATGCGCCTTTATCGCGAGACTCTGGGCGCCACCGTTTCGGAGCCGTTGCCGCAGCCTGAGCATGGCGTCACGGTCGTCTTTATTGAATTGCCAAATACGAAAATTGAACTCCTGGAGCCTTTGGGCGAGGCGAGCCCGATTGCCAAATTCCTCGAAAAGAATGCGGACGGGGGAATCCATCATATTTGTTATGAGGTTGATGATATATTGGCGTCACGTGATCGGCTTTTGGGGCAGGGCGCTCGTATTTTGGGTTCGGGAGAACCGAAGATCGGTGCCCACGGGAAGCCGGTTTTGTTTCTGCACCCCAAAGATTTTAACGGTACGTTGATCGAGCTCGAACAGGCTTAAAAAGAGGCAAGGTTCCATGTCATACGCGACGCTTTTTGCCATCTATGCCATCGCCTGGTGGCTCACACTTTTTGCCATTTTGCCGCTTGGCGTAAAGAGCCAGGAAGAGAGTGGTGACGTGACACCAGGAACCGAGCCAGGTGCGCCCGTTGCGCCTCAACTGGGGCGCAAGGTTCTGATCACATCGATCGTCGCTATTCCGGTCGCAGGCGCAATTTATGCGCTCGTGCAATTTGCGAACTGATTTTGCTAAATATCTGAATTTATATAGAAAATAAAAAAGGCAGGGACGCGCCCTGCCTTGAAACTGTTACTTTCCCCATCGTGTCCGGACCGCGTTGGCCGCCGTCCATTATCGCTCTCTTTGTCCTCTTACGGGACTCGATGCGGTGTCCCTCCCTAGACTTAGCCCTGTGCCGTTTGCCTCATGGCAGCGACCTCTTTTTTTAACTCAAGGCGCACTAGTGCTAGCCTTTTTTTTTACCCATGTCACGGCCTCCGACACGCTTCTGCCAAAATTTTAGCGCTTTGCGGAAAAACCATCCAAGAGCAGTATATTGAGCCCCTTCGGTCCCGTTTGATGTACCATCCCGTCCGGCTTGTGTTTTCGGGTCCGATGCGGTTCAAACGGCTTGGACCAAGCCTGTCTCGCCCGATTCCTTCACGATAGAGCTTCATAATGCGTTTAAGCCGTTTCTTCCTGCCCATCCTCCGAGACAATCCAAAAGAAGCCGAGATTGTCTCGCATCGACTGATGCTGCGCGCGGGCATGATCCGTCAGGAATCAGCCGGGATTTATGCTTGGTTGCCTATGGGCCTTCGGGTGCTCGACAAGATCAACCGGATCATTCGCGAAGAACAGAATCGCTCGGGGGCGGTTGAGTTACTGATGCCAACCATCCAGTCGGCTGATCTCTGGCGCGAGTCCGGTCGTTATGATGCCTATGGCAAAGAGATGCTTCGGATCGCGGACCGGCATGAGCGCGAGATGCTCTTTGGTCCGACCAATGAAGAAATGATCACCGAGATTTTCCGCGCGTCGGTAAAATCCTACAAGGATCTTCCGCTTAATCTGTATCACATTCAATGGAAGTTCCGTGACGAAGTGCGGCCCCGTTTCGGCGTGATGCGTGGGCGTGAATTCTTGATGAAGGATGCTTATTCATTCGATCTCGATCAGGCCGGCGCCCGTCATGCCTATAATAGAATGTTCGTTGCCTATCTGCGGACATTCAATCGGCTGGGTCTGACCGCTATTCCGATGCGCGCGGATACAGGTCCGATTGGGGGTGATCTCAGCCATGAATTCATCATTCTTGCTGATACCGGCGAGAGCGAAGTCTTTGCGGATAGGCAGGTGCTTGATCAGCCTATACCGGCGGTTGATACGGATTTCGAGAATGTCGCCGAGCTCGATGCCATCGTAAAAGCGTGGACCACGCCCTATGCGGCGACATCAGAAATGCATGATGCGGCGCTCTATGAGACGATCCCGAATGAACGTCGTGTTTCAGCGCGGGGTATTGAAGTCGGTCACATTTTCTATTTCGGCACAAAATATTCCGAGCCGATGAAGGCCACTGTTACCGGACCGGATGGTCGCGAAACGCCTGTTCACATGGGGTCCTATGGTATTGGTTCGTCGCGTCTTGTAGCGGCCTTGATCGAAGCGTTCCATGACGAGAATGGTATCGTCTGGCCGCAATCGGTTGCGCCTTTTGATGTGTCGCTTCTCAATCTGAAAATTGGCGATGCCGGAACGGATGAAACCTGCGCTACTCTTTACAAAGCACTGACTGCTCGTGGTCTTGATGTGCTTTATGATGATCGTGATGAACGCCCCGGCGCGAAATTCGCGACCGCCGATCTGATCGGTTCACCTTGGCAAGTCATGGTCGGACCGAAATCACTTGCCGAAGGCAAGGTTGAATTGAAACGTCGTAAGACGGGCGAACGTCAACTTCTCTCGGTTGAGGACGCGGTCCTCGCTTTGACAGCCTGAAGATGGCGCGTGATAAGGCCAACGCGGTCGCGTCGACCGGTGCCTTCGCACCGTTCGAGTGGATGATCGCGTTCCGCTATTTGCGCGCGCGCCGCCGCGAAGGCTTTATCTCTGTTATCGCCGGTTTTTCCTTCATCGGCATTATGTTGGGTGTTGCTACGCTCATCATCGTCTTGTCGGTGATGAACGGTTTTCGCAAAGAGCTTCTTGATAAAATCGTGGGCGTGAACGGACATATATTTGTGGGTGCGATTGAGAAGCCGCTCACTGATTTTTCGGAACTGTCTTCACTTTTTGAAAAAATTCCAGGCGTAACTCTTGCTCTGCCGCTGATCGAAGGGCAGGCGCTCGCATCCTCTCAAGCCGGGGCCGGAGGGGTACTCGTGCGCGGTGTGCGCGAGTCGGATTTGCGGCGTATTCCTTCAATTGCAAACAACATCAAAATGGGCGCTCTTGATGGTTTTGATAAAGCCTCAGGCGTTGTGATTGGTAAACGTCTCGCTGAGCAGCTTTATCTCCGTCCCGGCGATAACATTACTTTAACTGCGCCACGGGGACCGCAGACGCCCTTTGGTACGGCGCCGCGTATAAAATCATATCCGATCGCGGCGGTTTATGAAATTGGTATGTCGGAATTTGACTCGACCTTTGTCTATATGCCGCTTCCCGAAGCGCAGTCTTATTTCAATCGTTCTGATGATGTGAGCGCGATTGAAATTTTTCT
>CANGSG010000162.1 GCA_947456435.1 Hyphomicrobiales bacterium | reverse complement strand
GGTGCCTCATGCGGATTTGCAGCCGCCATTCTTTCCGGATCAACGCTGATCGGCATCGCAGTCGCTATTCTCGCCGGTATTGCGCTCTCCGCCGTATTTGCATTTTTGGTTTTAGGCCTCGCAACCAATCAGGTGGCTTCAGGTCTTGCACTGACGATTTTAGGCTTGGGACTATCGGGGCTAATCGGCGCAGGATTTGTGGGCACCACGCGCCAAGCGATTCCGCCGATTCATATTCCGGGTTTGAGCGACCTGCCGGCCATCGGCCGATTGATCTTCGGGCAGGATCCGTTTGTGTATCTCTCGCTTCTTCTCGCGGTCGTGATTTTGTATTTTCTAGGTCGCAGCCGGTCAGGGCTCATTTTGCGGTCAATCGGTGAAAATCACGTGTCCGCCCATGCGCTCGGATTGAAAGTCGTCCGCTATCGTCTTTTAGCGATCTTGTTTGGTGGGGCCTGCGCCGGCCTTGCGGGCGCATATTTGTCGCTCGTCTATACGCCATTTTGGTCTCCGGGGATGACGGCGGGCCGCGGTTGGATAGCGTTGGCGTTGGTCGTTTTTGCATCATGGAAGCCATTTCGTGTGCTCTTTGGTGCCTATTTGTTTGGCGGCGCGACCGTTCTCCAGCTCCATGCCCAAGCGGCGTCCATTGGCATTCCCGCGCAGGTTTTATCGGCATTTCCTTATGTGGCAACGATCTTGGCGCTCGTCATCATGTCTGTGGGCAGAGCCACCATTGGGGCGCCGGCGAGCCTCGGCACACCTTTTGTACCAGACCGATAGTCGTTATGATTTTGGCGAGGCCGGGGGCGGGGACCGGCCATGCCCGTTTAAACACGAACCCGAGTGGAGACTTGAAACATGCGTCACTTCCTGAAAGCAGCAGGAGCGCTCGTCCTTGCGGCGGGCTTGGCGACCTCGGCCTATGCGGCCGAAAAGCTTAAAGTAGCCTTTGTCTATGTCGGACCGATTGGCGACTTCGGTTATTCTTTCCAACACAATGAAGGCCGCCTCGCCGTTGAAAAGGCGCTCGGCGATAAAGTTGAAACAACGTTCCTTGAGAATGTTCCGGAGGCAGATTCCGAGCGCTCGATTGAACAATTGGCGCGCGCCGGAAACAAACTCATCTTCACAACATCGTTTGGTTTTATGGACCCAACACTGAAGGTTGCAGCGAAGTACCCGAAAGTGTTCTTTGAACATGCGACCGGTTACAAGCGCGCCGCAAATGTTGCGACCTATTCAGCGAAGTTCCATGAAGGTCGTTATGTGCAAGGCGTGATTGCCGGCAAAATGACGAAGTCAAACGTCATCGGCTATGTCGCATCCTTTCCCATTCCGGAAGTGGTCTCGGGCATCAATGCGTTCATGCTCGGCGCGCAGAGCGTTAATCCAAACATCAAGGTCAAGATCGTTTGGGCGAACACCTGGTTTGATCCGGGCAAGGAAGCCGATGCGGCAAAGGCGCTCCTCGATCAGGGTGCGGACATCATCACGCAGCACACAGACAGCCCTGCACCGTTGCAGCAGGCTGAAGCGCGCGGCAAGCTCGCTTTCGGTCAGGCGTCAGACATGATCCGGTTTGCACCTAAGACGACGCTGACCTCAATCGTTGACAACTGGAATGATTACTATGTTGCGCGCACCAAGGCTGTGCTCGACGGCAAATGGAAGTCAGAAGACACATGGGGCGGCTTTGCAGCCAACATGGTCAATATGGCGCCGTTCACCAATATGCCAGACGACGTGAAGAAGCTTGCTGAAGAAACAGAAGCAGGCATCAAGAGCGGCAAGATCAATCCGTTCAAGTGCCCTGTTTATGGCCAAGACGGCAAAGAAGTCGAATGCAAAGGCAAGGGCTCATTGGATGATGGCCAAATCCTCGGCATGAATTTCTACGTCAAGGGCATTGATGACAAGCTTCCGCAATAAGCTGATGCTTTGATTAAATGACAAAATTAAAGGCGGCCTTCGGGCCGCCTTTTTCATAGCTCGTTTTAAACGGCGTTAGTCTTCACACCGCCATGCCGTAAAGGTCATAGGCATCGGCGCGTTCAACCTTCACAGTGACGATATCGCCCGCGCGCAATGGGCGGCGGGAGCCGACATGAACCGCACCGTCGATCTCGGGTGCATCGCCTTGCGAGCGGCCCTTTGAAACCGTTGGTCCGGGCTCATCGATAATCACCTTAATCCGCTTGCCGACCTTGGTTTTAAGTCGTGCCGCGCTGATCGCCTGCTGCGTGGCCATGAAGCGGTCATAGCGAGCCTGTTTTACCTCATCCGGCACTTGAGGCAGACCAATGTCGTTTGAGGTCGCGCCCTTGACCGGCTCATATTTGAACGCGCCCACGCGGTCGAGCTTGGCTTCTTTGAGCCAATCGAGCAGGAACTCGAAATCCGCCTCTGTCTCGCCGGGAAAGCCGACAATGAAAGTCGAGCGGATCGAGAGATCGGGACAGATATCACGCCAGGCCTTAATCCGGTCGAGCGTCTTTTCCTGATTGCCCGGCCGCTTCATCGCTTTGAGAACCGACGGCGAGGCGTGCTGAAACGGAATGTCGAGATAGGGCAGAACTAACCCCTCCGCCATCAGCGGAATGACCTCATCAACATGCGGGTAGGGGTAAACATAATGGAGCCGCACCCATGCGCCGAGTGACCCGAGATCACGCGACAGATCGACGAATTTCGCTCGCGCTGTTTTGTCTTTCCAGGCACTTTCCGCATATTTGAGATCGATCCCATAGGCCGATGTATCTTGCGAAATGACCAGCAATTCTTTGACGCCGGCGCTGACCAGTTTCTCCGCCTCGCGGAGCACATCACCAGCCGGGCGCGAGACGAGATCGCCGCGCAGTTTAGGGATAATGCAGAAGGTGCACCGATTGTTGCAACCTTCTGATATCTTTAAATAAGCGTAGTGTCTTGGCGTGAGCCGAATACCTTGTTCAGGCACCAGATCGATGAAGGGATCATGCGCGGGCGGTACCGCCTCATGCACGGCCTTCATCACGCTTTCATAGGCTTGCGGGCCCGTGATTGAGGCCACCGCCGGATAGGCTTCCCGGATTTGCTCGGGCTCAGCACCCATGCAGCCTGTCACGATCACTTTGCCATTCTCTGAAAGCGCCTTGCCAATGGCATCCAGCGACTCGGCCTTGGCGCTATCGAGGAAGCCGCAGGTGTTGACGATCACCGCATCCGCGCCCTCATGGTTTTTTGTGAGTTCATAGCCTTCCGCTCTAAGCCGCGTAATGATGCGCTCGCTATCAACGAGCGCCTTGGGGCAGCCGAGGGAGACGAAAGAGATGCGGGGGGCAGTCGAAGACATGGCAGACATTCCGGTTTGATCGGCGAGGCTTATAGCGCCTTCCGCAAAAATCGCCTATCAGCGCTTTCGAGGGCGACATCTGCAAAAAGAGGTGTCCATTTTGGGGCCAAGCCCCCACGAGGCTGGTGTCGGGAGTAAGCGAACAGATGAATCCCGGCCAAGCCCCCAATCTTGCGGACGCGTCCGCGCCCACTCACCGGACTTTGACCGCCATTCTTTTGGCTGTGTTGAGCGCGGCTTTTTGGGCAGCCTCCGATACATTTGCGAAAGTAATGGGAGAAGGCCTTCCGGTGATCGAGGTCACGTGGATGCGCTTCGCCGTCCATGTGGTGTTTGTGTTCCTCTATTACCGCAGAGCACTCGCGGGCGTTTTAAAAACGATGTCGCTTCCGCTGCAGATCATACGCGGCATCTGCTCGGCGCTTTCGGGTTTGAGCTTTATCTATGGATTGACCTTTGTGCCGATTGCCGAGACGACAGCGATCGCCTTCATCTCGCCCTTCCTCATCATGGGCATGGCCGCCCTGTTCCTGAAAGACAAAGTCGGGATCCGTCGCTGGATCGCGGCACTTGTTGGCCTCTTGGGCGTTTTGTTGATCGTACAACCAGGCACCGACGCGTTTCAATGGGCGGCGTTCTTTCCCGCGCTCGCCGCACTCTTCGCAAGCACGATGATCATCATCACGCGCGTTCTGTCTGATGACGGACCCATGCGGACCATGTTCTTCACCGGCATTGTGGGCTTTGTCATTCTAAGTGTGATGACCCTTTTTGTTTGGGTCACGCCGACGACGCATGATCTTCTTCTCGGACTCGGAATGGGGATCAGCGCGGCTTTCGCCAATCTCACACAGATCACCGCCTATGGACGAGCGAAACCGGCTATCCTCGCGCCTTTTACCTATATTCAGATCGTATGGGCCACTCTGTTTGGTATGGCGATTTTCGGAGCTTGGCCCACCGTCATAACGCTTTTGGGGTCCGCGATTATCGCGGGCTCAGGCATCTATTCCGCATTGCGCGAGAGGGCGGAGAGTCGAGCGGGGTGAGTGCATCTTGTTTGATTAAATTGCACTTCACTTTT
>CANGSG010000161.1 GCA_947456435.1 Hyphomicrobiales bacterium | reverse complement strand
GGCATATTTCCGGCTGCGCGCGGTTCTTCAATTGCGTGCGCGATACGGTGAGTGACAAGATTTTGAAAACTTATAAAGCGGGTGAACCGCGCGTTGATCTTTCACAATTCGAGAAGGGGGCTAACTGATGAGCCTTCATCTTCGTACCAAACACTCCGGTCGTATTGATCGCACAAAGCCTTTGACCTTCACCTTTGATGGTAAGAGCTATAAAGGGTTTCAAGGTGACACGCTCGCATCCGCATTGCTTGCGAATGGTGTTCATCTCATGGGTCGCTCGTTCAAATATCATCGCCCGCGTGGTGTTGTGACAGCGGGATCGGATGAGCCGAATGCTTTGGTGAGCGTGGGCGTGGGTGCACGGCACACGCCGAATTTGCGCGCGCCGCAAGTCGAGCTTTATGACGGGCTTGTCGCCAAGAGTCAGAACGCGTGGCCGTCTTTGTCATTCGATATTGGCTCGATCAACAATGTCTTGTCGCCCCTTTTTGTGGCGGGCTTTTACTACAAGACATTTATGTGGCCGAACATTGCGTGGAAGAAGCTCTATGAGCCGATTATCCGCCGCGCGGCAGGTCTTGGTACGGCAGCGACTGCCCCTGATCCTGATCATTATTCAACGCGCTTCGCCCATTGTGATGTGCTCGTGATTGGTGCCGGTGCCGCAGGACTTTCAGCAGCACTCGCTGCAGCTGAATCAGGCGCGCGTGTGATCTTGTGTGATGAGCAAGCGGAACTTGGCGGTTCTCTTCTCTCGGAACTTCATGCCACGATTGATGGCAAATCTGCCTCTGATTGGGTTGCTCATGCGGTTCAGACATTGAGCGCGAAATCAGGAACCGTGACACTTCTTCCGCGCACACAGGCCTTTGGTTATTTTGCGCAGAATTTTGTTGGCCTTGTCGAGCGTGTGACAGATCATCTTGCAAGCCCTGACAAGAAACTCCCGCGCGATCGCTTGTGGCAAGTACGGGCAAAGGAAGTTGTGATTGCGGCGGGCGCGCATGAGCGTCCGCTCGTGTTTCCTGACAATGATCGTCCGGGGATCATGCTTGCTGATGCCGCGCGGATTTTTGCCAATCGTTATGGTGTTCGTCCGGGTGGCCGTACCGTCGTCGCGACCGCGCATGACAGCGCCTATCAAGCCGCACTTGATTTGAAAGCGGCCGGTGTCACCATTGAACGCGTTGTCGATTTGCGTCATGATGCCAATGGGCCTTTGCCAAATGCTGCGCGTGCTGCCGGTATTCGTGTTGATGTCGCAACCGCGATTACAGGTTCAACCGGAACTCTGCGCGTGAAAAGCGCGCGTGTGTCAAAGCTCGGCACCGATGGCGAAGAAGACATTCCGTGTGATTTGATTTTGATGTGCGGTGGCTGGACGCCGTCTGTGCATCTCTTCTCGCAATCGCGCGGTAAGTTGAAATTCGATACCGAGCGCAACTTGTTCATTCCCGGCGCTTCCGTGCAAGCGGAACGTTCAGCTGGCGCGTGCAAAGGTTCGGAAACTTTGGCGGATGCTTTTGCTGATGGTTTTGCAGCGGGGAGCGATGCCGCGACAAAAGCAGGCTTTAAGGCCTCGGCACATCAGGTGTCTGTTGCGGGCGTGCATGACGCGAAAGGTGGCTTCTTGGGCGCGGTTCCGCATCCGCATGATGCGGGTCGCGTTAAAGCGTTCGTTGATTTCCAGAATGATGTCACCGCCAAAGACATCAAGCTCGCAACTCGCGAAGGCATGCGGTCGATCGAACATGTGAAGCGTTATACCACGACCGGTATGGCGACTGATCAAGGCAAGCTTTCGAATATGAATGCTTTGGCGATTGCGTCTCAAGCGCTCGACAAATCAATTCCTGAAGTGGGGCTCACCACATTCCGTCAGCCTTATACGCCGATCAGTTTCGGCGCGATGGCCAATCATTCGCGCGGTCAGCTCTTTGACCCCGTTCGTAAGACACCAACGCATGCCTGGGCCGAAGCGCAAGGTGCGGTGTTTGAAGATGTCGGTTTGTGGAAACGCGCATGGTATTTTGCCAAGTCTGGTGAAGATATGCACAAAGCCGTATTGCGTGAATGCAAGACGGTGCGCGAGACGGCGGGTATCTTTGATGCATCAACACTCGGCAAGATCGAAGTTGTTGGCCCCGATGCCGCCGAATTTATGAATCTTCTCTACACCAATCCATGGTCGAAACTCGAAGTGGGTCGTCTGCGCTATGGTGTGATGCTCAATGAAGCAGGCTTTGTTATGGATGACGGCGTCGTTGGCCGCATCGCAGAAGGTCGTTTCCATGTGACAACCACAACAGGCGGTGCACCGCGTGTGATGAATCATATGGAAGATTATCTGCAGACCGAATTCCCGCATCTGAAAGTCAACATCACCTCGACGACTGAACAATGGGCGGTCATTGCGGTGCAGGGCCCGAAGGCGCGCGACATCATCAGGCCGCTTGTCGAAGGTATTGATCTTTCAAATGAGTCGATGCCGCATATGAGTGTGAAGATGGGCAAAATCTGTGGTGTGCCGACACGGCTCTTCCGCATGAGCTTCACGGGCGAACTTGGGTTCGAAGTGAATGTGCCGGCTGATTATGGCCAAGCGGTGTGGGAAGCGATTTGGGCGGAAGCGCAAAAATATAACGCCAGCGCCTATGGCACCGAAACCATGCATGTGCTGCGCGCGGAAAAGGGCTTCATCATCGTCGGCCAAGAAACCGATGGTACGATGACACCAGATGATGTCGGCCTTGCATGGGCGATTGGCAAAACAAAGCCTGACTTTGTCGGCAAGCGTTCGCTCACGCGTCCCGATCTCGTGAAGGCTGATCGTAAGCAGCTTGTGGGTCTTCTTCCCGTTGATCCTAAAACATTACTCGAAGAAGGCGCGCAGATTGTGGGCCAAGCGAATGTGCCGACAGGCACACCGGCGCTTGGTCATGTTACCTCGTCTTATGAGAGTGCTGTGTTGGGCCGGACATTTGCCTTGGCGGTTGTTGCCGCTGGCCGTTCACGCATTGGCGAAACGCTGTACGTGCCGATGCCTAGCGGTGATATTGCGGTGAAAGTCACCGATCCTGTCTTCTATGATAAAGAAGGAGCGCGTCTCAATGGTTGAGCTCAACGTGACCCGCCGCTCGGCATTTGAAGGACTTCACGCGATTGGTGTGGCTGGAAAAGTCTCGGCAACTCAATCAACTTTCGCAACACGTTTCTCATTTCGTGGTGATCACCAAGCCGCAGCACTTGCGTCAAAAGCCTTCGGCGTGACATTGCCGACCACTTTATTGAAAGCCGAAACCAATGGCACGCGCACAGCCATTTCGCTTGGCCCCGATGAGTGGTTGCTGATTGCGGAAGATGGTGTTGCGCAATCGCTTGCTGATGAAATTGCAAAAACGCTTGGCACTCATTTCCATTCGCTCGTCGATATCAGCCATCGCAATACGGGCTTTGATGTATCAGGTCGGGAGGCCGCAACGATCCTTTCAACCGGCAACCCGCTTGATTTGCATATCAGCGCGTTTCCTATTGGCATGGCCACACGCACGATTTTCTCGAAAGCGGAAATTGTGCTTTGGCGTAAGAGCGCCGATACATTCCATATCGAACTCTGGCGCAGCTTTGTGCCGTTTGTTTGGGGGTTGTTGGAAGAGGCTGCACACGAGGTGTGAGTAGGCCGTCACTGTTACGAATGAACCTCAACCGTCATTGCGAGCGCGAGCGAAGCAATCTAGTTGATGGCTTTTGTTGAGACGTAGCGGTTCCGTTGCGCCTTTTCTTTTCACGTCACCTGGAATGCTTCGCGTTCGCTCGCAATGACGAATAAGTGATTACTTCCGCTCCAACCGCGCCAAGAGACTCGACGTATCCCAGCGGCCACCGCCCATGCCTTGCACTTCGCCATAGAATTGATCGACAAGCGCCGTAACAGGAAGCTGTGCGCCATTGCGGCGGCTCTCGGCGATGCAGATGCCCAAATCCTTGCGCATCCAATCCACCGCAAAACCAAAATCGAATTTCGATTGGTTCATCGTCTTATAGCGATTTTCCATCTGCCAACTTTGTGCCGCACCTTTTGAAATCGTCTCGACAACGGCTTCCACATCAAGCCCTGCCTTCTTGGCGAAATTCACGCCCTCGGCGAGGCCTTGTACGAGGCCGGCAATGCAAATCTGATTGACCATTTTGGTAAGCTGGCCTGCGCCTGAAGGCCCCAGCAATTTGCACATGCGTGCGAAAGACATGATCACCAGCTCGACGCGTGCATAGATATCCGCATCGCCGCCACACATCACAGTGAGCACGCCATTTTCCGCACCCGCTTGGCCGCCTGAAACGGGGGCGTCAATGAACGCGACACCGTGTTCTTTTGCCTTTGCATAAAGTTCGCGCGCGACTTCCGCCGACGCGGTGGTGTGATCGACAAACACGGTGC
>CANGSG010000160.1 GCA_947456435.1 Hyphomicrobiales bacterium | reverse complement strand
CATCAGGGGAGCGGATCAAGAGTTCAAGCAGCAAGGATTTCAAAAATGGGTTTCAAGGTCGCAGTTGTCGGCGCCACGGGCAATGTGGGTCGTGAAATGCTCTCCATTCTGGCGGAGCGCGCTTTTCCTGCCGATGAGGTTGTGGCGCTGGCCTCGGCACGCAGCCTCGGCACCGAAGTGTCCTATGGCGACAAGGTGCTGAAGGTTCAAAATCTCGAGCATCATGATTTTTCCAAAACCGATATCTGCCTAATGTCAGCCGGTTCAAGCGTATCAAAAGACTGGTCGCCTAAAATTGGCGCGATGGGCTGCCTAGTGATCGATAACTCCTCCTGCTGGCGTTATGACGAGCGTGTACCTTTGATTGTGCCTGAAGTGAATGCCGATGTGCTCACCCGCTTTATGGGTGATGCCAATCGCCTCAACATCATCGCCAATCCGAATTGCTCGACCGCGCAGCTTGTTGTCGCGTTGAAGCCCTTGCATGAACGCGCAACAATCAAGCGTGTTGTCGTAGCAACCTATCAATCGGTTTCAGGCGCTGGCAAAGATGCGATGGATGAGCTCTTCAACCAATCGCGCGCCATCTTCTCGGCGGGTGAAGTGAAGGTCGAAAAATTCTCAAAGCGCATTGCCTTCAATGTGATCCCCCATATCGATGTGTTTCTTGATGATGGATACACAAAGGAAGAATGGAAGATGGTTGTTGAGACGAAGAAGATTCTCGACCCCAAGATCAAGCTGACGGCGACCTGCGTGCGCGTCCCGGTGTTTATTTCGCATTCGGAAGCGGTGAATGTTGAATTTGAAAAATCCATCACCGCTGATGAAGCGCGCAACATTCTGCGTTCGGCACCTGGTTGCCTTGTGATCGACAAGCGCGAACCCGGTGGCTATATCACGCCGCATGAGGCGGCCGGTGAAGACGCAACCTATATTTCACGCATCCGTGAAGATTCAACCGTTGAACACGGCCTCTCTTTCTGGTGCGTGTCGGATAATCTGCGCAAAGGCGCGGCACTGAATGCGATTCAGATTGCTGAATCGTTGATCAACCGGAAATTGCTCAAGCCAAAAGCCTAAATAAAGGGGCTAAACCCCTTCAGCGCGCATCAACGACACGCGGTCAGGAAGATTTTCCACGGCCGCGTGAAATTGTCCTGTTTCAGAATTACGAATCCGCAAAGCCCCGGAGAACACATCAAAATAAGCGCCATGCAATTGAATCTTGCCGCGGCCCGCAAGAATATTCACGCAGGGAAAAGTCATCAGATTAGCAAGCGTATTCTCGATAGAGGCGAGCGCCAGCTTCTCTACATAATCATCAAAAGTCTCTTGCGTCCGTGCACCAAGTTTTTGCGACACAGGGTCAATCAGACTGATCCATTTGCCAATGAAATCACCAGGTGAAAGGGGCTGCGATTGATCATCGGCATAAGCACGAATGCCGCCGCAGCGGCCGTGTCCAAGCACAACGATATGCTTCACGCGCAAGGCTTGAACCGCAAATTCAAGAGCCGCTGATGTGCCATGATAAAGGCCGCCCGTTTCATATGGCGGCACAAGATTAGCAACATTGCGCACGACAAAGAGTTCGCCAGGCTTCGCATCAAAAATAACTTCTGGCGAAACGCGACTATCGCAACAACCGATAACCATGATCTCCGGCTTTTGTCCGGTTGCTGCCAAATCTTCAAACCGCTCACGCTCACGCGGCAACCGCCCTTCGACAAAGGCCCGATAGCCATCTTGGAGGCGTTGGGGAAAATCACTCATGGATTAACAACCGTAGCGGGATCAACATTCGCGCCGCAGAGTAATACGCCCAGGCGCTCACCCTTTGATGGCTTGTACACACCCGACAATAGAGCCGCCAAAGCAGCGGCACCGCCCGGTTCGCTCATGATGCGGAAATCACGCCACAAGATTTTTTGCGCATCGCGAATGGCTTGATCATCAACCAGCGCGATGTGATCAACCGCTTCTTTGGCAATTTCAAAAGCGTAACGACCAACGGTACGTGCACCCAAGGAATCTGCCGCAACAGATTTCACATCAACAGGCACAGGTGCGCCCGCTTCAAGCGCGGCATGAAGGCATCGTGAGCCTTGTGGCTCGACGCCAATGACTTTGACTTTACCTTGCCACCACGACGCTATGCCGCCAATTAACCCGCCACCGCCACAGGCAATCAAAACCGTATCAGGAAGTGGGCCATCTTCTTCCCACTCTTTCGCAACCGTGCCCTGCCCTTCAAGGGTCTCAATCGCATCGAAAGGATGGACGAGAAGCGCGCCGCTGTCTTTTTGATATGTGAGACATGCCGCATAAGCGTCATCAAAGATTGCTCCGCCGACAACCGCTTCGGCACCAAAATTCCGAATGGTTGCCACTTTGATGGGCGCGGAAATTTCCGGCACAAAAATTTTAGCTTTGAGACCCAAAGCGCGCGCGGCAAAGGCCACTGCCGCACCATGATTGCCGCCCGATGCCGCTGTGACAGCCGTTGTCGGTGTGGCCTTCTTGATCAATGTGTTGAAGGCACCGCGTGACTTGAATGAGCCAGCGTGCTGCAAGAATTCAAGCTTGAATGTGATATGCGCATCAAGCCCGAAAGCGCGATCATTCAAAGGCAAGAGCGGCGTGTGTCGCACATGGGATGCAATTCGCTTATGCGCTGCCGAGATGGCGTCGCGGTTAACAGGCAGCGCCATGATGTTTTTACTCTCTTTAACCCGCACACTTTTGCAATTGCTTCAAAATCGCTTCGCCCATTTCGGTCGTACTCACCGCGTTTTGACCCGGTGCCGCAATGTCCTTTGTGCGCAAGCCTTGATCAAGCACATCCGAGATGGCGCGCTCAAGCAGATCCGCTTCATGAGTCATGCCGAAGGAATAGCGCAAGGTCATCGCAAAAGAACCAAACATCGCGATTGGATTGGCTAAACCCTTGCCCGCAATATCCGGTGCGGAGCCATGCACAGGCTCATACATCGCTTTGCGCTTGCCGGTTTTCTCATTCGTCGCGCCGAGTGCCGCAGAGGGCAACATGCCGAGCGAACCGGTAAGCATCGCCGCAACATCCGACAACATATCGCCAAAGAGATTATCCGTAACGATGACATCAAATTGCTTGGGCCAGCGCACGAGCTGCATACCGAGCGCATCTGCGAGTTGATGCTCAAGCATCACATCAGGATATTCGCGCTTATGCAGCGCAGTGATGACCTCGTTCCACAACACGCCCGAACGCATGACATTGCGCTTTTCAGACGAGGTGACTTTGTTCTTGCGCTTGCGGGCCATTTCAAACGCCACGCGGCCAATGCGTTCGATCTCATGCGTTGTGTAAACTTGCGTATCGACCGCGCGCTTCTCGCCATTCTCTAATGTGACGATTTCTTTCGGCTCACCGAAATAAACGCCGCCTGTCAGTTCGCGCACGATGACGATGTCGAGACCTTCAACGAGCTCACGCTTCAACGAGGAAGCATCAGCGAGTGCGGGATAGCAAATGGCAGGGCGTAGATTGGCAAACAGTTCAAGTTCTTTGCGCAGACGCAACAGACCGGCTTCTGGACGCGCTTCATAAGGCACCTTATCCCATTTCGGACCGCCCACGGCACCGAATACAACCGCGTCCGATTCATGCGCCAGTTTCATCGCTGCATCGGTGATCGCAACCTTATGCGCGTCGTAAGCCGAGCCGCCGACGAGATCCGTTTCGGTTTCGAAAGAACCCATGCCGGTCTTGTTCATCCATGTGACGAGCTTTTGGACTTCCGTCATCACTTCGGGGCCAATGCCGTCGCCGGGCAGAAGGAGGAGTTTTTGCGTTGCCATGGATCAACTCGTTTTAAGGAGAAAAGAAAAAATGAGAGGGACTGCGCTTAGAGCCAAGGACGTGCGGATGCGGCTTTGGCTTCATAAGTATCAATCGCCGGCGCCTTTTTCATTGTCAGCCCGATATCATCAAGCCCGTTCAAGAGAAGATGTTTGCGGAACTCGTCCATATCGAATTTCACAACACCGCCATCAGGTCCGTGAATTTCTTGTTTTTGAAGATCGACCGTCATTGTGGCGTTCGCACCGCGACGCGCATCATCCATCAATTTATCAAGATCAGCTTGTGACACTTTGATCGGCAAAATGCCGTTCTTGAAGCAATTGTTGTAAAAAATATCGGCGAAGCTTGTGGAGATGACGCAGCGAATGCCGAAATCCAAAAGCGCCCAAGGCGCATGCTCACGCGAAGAGCCGCAGCCGAAATTATCTCCAGCCACCAGAATTTCCGCTTTGCGATAAGCGGGTTTGTTCAACACAAAATCGGGATTCTCGCTGCCATCTTCATTGAACCGCATTTCGGCGAAAAGGCCTGTGCCCAAGCCCGTGCGCTTGATGGTTTTCAGATATTGTTTCGGGATGATCATATCCGTGTCGACATTCAT
>CANGSG010000159.1 GCA_947456435.1 Hyphomicrobiales bacterium | reverse complement strand
GACATCATGAAAGCCGCGCACAACCGGCACTTCTGGCGAAACATTGGCAAATGTCCGAAAATCAAGAATGCCGTCGATGTGATTGGATAAAGCAGCAAGTTCGCGATAGAGCTCAGCTTTCTTTTCTGATGAAACATCGCCCGGGAATTTCAACGCCACAATGTGCCGGATCATGTTTTAACTTTTCTTTTTAAAATTCGGTTTGCGCTTCTCGCGGAAGGCCGCAACGCCTTCTTTGAGATCATCCGACGATGCTGCGAGATTCCCGGCGAAGGCCTCGATCACGCGTTCGCGATCTTCGCCTTCTGCCGCATTGATCATCATTTTGCCAAGCTCGGTGGCGCGCGGCGAACGGCCACGCAAACGCTCGACAAGCTCATGCGCCGCTTGGAGGCCCGAGCCTTTTTCAACCACGCGATCAACAAGGCCGAGCGCACGCGCCTCTTCGGCCGTAAACACATCACCAAAAAGCGCCATACGGCGCACAAGCTGCGCCCCGAAACGACGAACCGCGCGCTGTGTGCCAGACCACCCCGGAATAATACCAAGACCCGATTCGGGTTGACCGAGTTTCACATGCGCTTCCGCGATGCGATAATCCGCGCAAGCCGCAAGCTCCAATCCACCACCGAGACAATGACCATTCAAAACGGCAATAACGGGTTGCGATAAACGCGCGAGCGCATCAAACGCAACATGTCCATCGCGTACCCAGTGACGGCCGAACTCTTCCGCCGACGATGAGGACCACGCGGCAATATCACCGCCCGCGCAGAATGACTTGTCGCCCTCACCTGTGAGGATCAATGCGATGGCGTCAGACCGTTCGATCTTGCGGCAAAGCGGCAACAACGCATCGACCATATCCGCATCAAGCGCGTTGAGCTTGTCAGCCCGCTTGATGGTTAAGGTCGCAACACCGTCTTTGATAACAAGATCAAGACGCGGATCACTCATAGACTCAGCCCAATTGGTTCAGGCGCGAAGAGGCGCTGATCCATTTGTTTCACATCTTTAGCGACCTGCAAAGGTGTGGCAGCCTGATCGAGAATATCCCGTTGCAGATCCAGCCCAGGGGCGATTTCCGTGATCGTCAGTCCATCTTTCAGCAACTTAATGACGCAACGCTCGGTGACATAAGTGATGTCCTGCCCCTGCTCTAAAGCGCGTTTGCCAGAAAAACTAACCTGATCGACCTTTGGCACAAATTTGGCGATCTTCCCTTCGCGCTCGATGACGAGACGACCATCTTCGAGACCCATTTTTGCGCCCGCATTAAATGTTCCGCTGAACACAATTTTGCGCGCGCGTGAGGTGATATCAACAAAGCCCCCTGCGCCCGCAGTACGATGCGGCGTTGCCGACAAGCGACTGACATTCACCGAACCATCGGCACCGATCTCTAGAAATGATAGTAGCGAGCAATTGAAGCCGCCACCTTGGAAATAAATAAACTGATGCGGTGAGGCGACAAAGGCTTCGGCATTCGATGCACACCCGAATGCAAAATCGAGCAGCGGAATGCCGCCGACGGCACCCTGCTCGATGACCCATGTCACTTTGCCATGCTGGCCTTCTTCCAACAGAATGCGCGGCACATTCGCTGAAATACCAAAACCAATATTAACGGCCCATCCGGCTTTCAATTCTGTTGCAACGCGACGCGCAATGACTTTGGCAGGACCATATTCAGCTGTCGCAAAACTTGAAAGCGGACGGAACAATTCACCAGAGATTGCGGGATCATAAGGTGTTGCGGTGGTTTGCAATTGATCCGGCGCTTCGACGATAACATCAACAAGAATGCCCGGCACTTTCACATCATGCGGGCGCAATGTGCCTTGCGCGGCAATACGCCGGACTTGGGCGATGATAAGACCGCCGCTGTTGCGCGCAGCCAAGGCCATTTCCATGGCGCCGAGCATTGCGCCTTCTTGCTCAAAGGTCAGATTGCCGTTTTCATCCGCCGTCGAACCGCGAATGATCGCGACATCAGGTTTTAACGCCGGAAAATGCAGCCATGTCTCGCCTTCAAATTCAACGCGTCTAACAATCGGCGTCTTGCGCGCGCTGGCATTCATCGCCGCACCATCTTGCAGCGGATCAACGAACGTCTCCAATCCGACTTTGGTGAGCACGCCTGGCCGCTTAGCAGCCCCTTCGCGCAACATGTCGAACACGATTCCCGATGGAATGTTCCACGCCGCAAGATCTTCAGCGAGAATACGTTGCCAAATGAGCGGCGGCTCTGCATTCGTCGGGCCCGAGGGATAAGACCCGCCAATGATTTTCGTGATCATGCCTTTATGGGCGATGTGATCGACACCTTTGGTGCCGAACATGTCACCCGCCGCAATAGGGTGAATTGTTGTAAGATTCTTAGGGGCGCCCTCGGCCTGGAACCGCTCGCCAAGCGCTTTCAACACGGCGTCTGGACACAGTAGTCCTGAGGACGAATTTACAGCGACCGTTGCGCCATTGGGAATCAGGCGCACCGCCTCGGAAGCTGTCTTGATCTTGGACACGATTCGGGTCCTCCCCGGATTGCATTAAGTAACTAATCAGTTATTAGATTAACGACAGTCAAAGCTTTAAATCAAGGGGGCCATCGCATGTCTTCAAAGGGCATTCAACCCCGAACGCGAGGAGACCGAAGGAATGAACATCACATTCACGAAAAATTTCCAGCGTGCTTTTGGCACCTTTCCATTAAAGGGCGACACGTTGCGCTCGGCCATTACCGCCGCCTTGGCTGTTGGTTATCGCGCGTTTGACACGGCGCAATGGTATGGCAATGAGGCCGACACGGGCGCGGCTCTGGCGGCAAGTGGCATCGCACGCAGCGATCTCTGCATCACAACAAAAGTGAGCCCACAAAATCTTGCTGCCGAGCTATTTATCCCCTCTGTCGAGGCTTCGTTGAAAGCGCTGAAAATTGAAAAGGTTGACATTCTTCTTATCCATTGGCCGCCTGCCGATGGCGCGATTGACGAACCGTTGCGTCTCTTGCAACAAGCTCATGATCGCGGTCTCACCGCCCATATCGGGATTTCGAATTTCACGGTAGCAATGATGCGCCGCGCCAAAGAGATCGTGAGTGCCCCGATCGTGACCAATCAGGTCGAATTTCATCCGCTGCTCGATCAATCAAAATTGCTTGCAGCAGCCAGTGAAACCGGAATTCCACTCTCATCTTATTGTTCGGTTGCGCGCGGCGAAGTGTTCAAACACAAGATTTTTGAAGAGATCGGAGCTGGTTATGGCAAATCAGCGGCGCAGATTGTGCTCCGCTGGATTTTACAGAAGGGCGTGACCATCAATACGATGTCAACAAAGCCTGAAAACATAAACGCCAATTATGACGTGATGGATTTCACGCTCTCTTCGATTGATATGGCGCGCATCGATGCGATGACGAAAACCAATTACCGAATTGTAACGAAGGCCCTTGTACCCATCGCTCCCGATTTTGATTGATGCGAAATACGCGCAGCATTCTCGTCACTGATTGCCGCGAATAAGATCAGCAGCCTTCTCGCCAATCATGATCGATGGCGCATTCGTGTTTGACCCTATAAGCGACGGCATCACAGAACTGTCGCAAATGCGCAAGGCATCAACGCCTCGTACACGCAATTGCGGATCGACCACCGCCATCTCGTCTGTGCCCATTTTACACGAGCATGTCGGGTGATAGGAGGTGCGACCATATTGACGGGCATAGGCTTCAAAATCGCTTTGCGTGCGTACCTCGCGATGAGGAAAATGGATCTCTTTCACATATTTTTGCAACGAGGCCTGACTAAAAATCTCGCGGCTGATTTTTACACCTTCCGTTGAAATGCGAAGATCATCAGGTTCGGCAAGAAAATTGGGATCGACAATCGGGTTGTCGCGCGGATCAGCCGAACGCAATGTTACGGTGCCACGGGATTTTGGCCTGACCGTGTAACTGTTCAATGTGATACCTGATGAGCCTGCCGGCACGCCCGGCACACCCGCTTCTGCGCCAGCACCCGCGAGGAAATGGAATTGCAAATCGGGACAGGGCTTCGAGCCCGCACCATCCGCATACCAGAAAGCCCCAGCTTCAACGACATTCGATGTCACCGGGCCAGAATTGAAGAGCGCATATTGTAGACCGGCCCAGAGCGCCATATGCGGCTTTTTATATTTATCAAGACTCTCATGGCCTTTGATTTCCGCGACAATATCAATGCCGAAATGATCGGTGAGATTTTGACCAACGCCGGGAAGATCAGCAATCATATCAATGCCATGCGCGCGCAAATGCGCGGAAGGGCCAAGGCCTGAGAGCATCATCAATTTCGGACTGCCGATAGCGCCTGATGTGATGATCACTTCCCGCGTAGCATCCGCAACCAGTTTCGTGCCGCCAACACTATATTCAACGCCGATCGCCCGTTGACCTTTAAACACAACGCGCAGCACAAGCGCACCGGTGATCACTTTCAAATTTGAGCGATGAAGTACCGG
>CANGSG010000158.1 GCA_947456435.1 Hyphomicrobiales bacterium | reverse complement strand
GGTGTTCTCGGCACCGCATCGCTTTCAAGGTCTTGAGAAGGATCCGCGCGCGACGAGCCATGCAAGTCAAAGATTGAACGCGCCGGGCTTGGTTGAGCTTTGGCCCTTGATTGAAGCAGAGGAGAGGGATCCGCCAAAAAATTGGATTGCGCCGCTTGACGAGCCGGGCATCGGCGCGCCGGCCGTGCGACTCGCAATGCAAATCGCTGATCACATCAAAGCGTTGATCGATCCCACGTCCTCTGAAGTTATCGAAGATGAGAAAGGTCAGCCGCGCGCGATTCGTCCCGGCGACATTCTCATTCTCGTCCGTAATCGCAGTGTGTTTTTTGAAACCGTTATTCGCGCTTTGAAAGATCGCGGTCTTCCCGTCGCGGGTGCCGATCGATTGAAATTGCAAGATCACATTGCCGCCATGGATCTTGAGATCCTAGGCCAAGCGATGCTCACGCGCGATGATGATCTGGCGCTCGCGACGTTGCTCAAAACGCCCTTGATCGGACTTGATGATGACGCCTTGATGGTACTTGCACCCGAAAGATCCGGCTCGCTTGCCGATGCACTTGACGCGGTTGATATGAACTCGCCTCTATCACCCGTACGCGATAAAATGAGAACACTGCGCGAAGCAGCGGTCACTCTTTCTCCTTTCGCGTTTTATGCTTTTGTTCTCGGACCCTTCGGGGGGCGTCGCGCTTTTAGGGCGCGCCTTGGTGCGGAAGCCGAAGATGCGTTGGATGAATTTTTGCGCCTCGCGCTTGAGTTTGAGCAAAAGGCGATGCCTTCTTTGCGCGCATTCCTTGCAGAGTTTTCTGCAAGCGCGCTCGAGATTAAACGCGATATGGATACTGCGCGCGATGAAATTCGTGTGATGACCGTTCATGGTGCAAAGGGGCTTGAAGCGCCTGTCGTTTATTTACCGGATACATCAGCCGCAGCAGTCAACGGACGACGCATCGGACCGATTTTTGATCTCGCACGCGGAACAGAACAATGCCTCCCCGTTTGGTCGCCAACAAAAGATGATGATCCGGAGCCCGTTCAAGCGGCACGCGCTGAAGCGAGTGCGCGCGAGGCCGATGAACATCGCCGTCTTCTTTATGTCGCGCTCACAAGAGCACGCGACCGTCTTTATGTTGCCGGCACCACAACAAAAAAATCACGCGGCGAGGGCAATTGGTACGACATGATTGCGGAAGGGCTCGTTGATCGACTCGTACAAGTTGAAGGTGCGTATAAACCCGAAGGCGCGAAGCGCTATGCGCAAGGCACTCTGACATCGCATGATCAGAAGACTCAGAGCGCTTCACGCGCAACACCCTTAACACCCGCGTGGCTCTTCAAAAGCGCCCCTGCTGAGAAGGTCCCTCAGCCTCCGCTTAAACCGTCTAACGCGCTTGAGGCTGCCAATCGACCGGATCGCCTGATCGATCGCACATTGCATCAAAGCGCGCGGCGACGCGGAACGCTTATTCATGCGCTGCTCGAGCAGCTACCTCCCTTGGCGGTTGATCAAAGAGAAACGGCAGCGCAGCGCTGGCTGTCGGCAAGGGCTGCAGATCTCGACGAGGCGGCGCGATCGGCAATTGCCCAAGATGCACTCGCCCTCATGGCGATGCCGGCGCTTGCGCCAATCTTTGGACCCAAAACCCGCGCCGAATGCCCGATTGCCGGAACAGTGACATTGGCTCATGGCGCAAAGCGGGCTGTATCCGGCCAGATTGATCGGCTCTTTATCGGCGAGGACAAAATCATTCTTGCCGATTTCAAAACCAGCGCTTTGCCGCCCAAATCTTTGGCCGATATTCCACCCGCAACCGCCGCGCAATTGGCGCTTTATGCCGAATTGATGCGGAAAGCCGTACCTGGAAAGGCTATTTCGTGTCTTGTGATCTATACGACGACGCGGGCGGTGTTTGCGCTTGATGACGACCTGATTGCAAAGGCGCTTGGCACGATTGCAAGCACCGCTTCCCTTGACGGGGCGGGTCCGCATTCATAGGTTCCGCCCGACACGGAGTCCGATTCTCATCTGGGCTTCTCCCTTTCTCCCTTTCCGCTGGGCGTCCCGTCCGGCTCATAAATGAGGCCCGCTATGACCGCTCACGTCACCGACCAAAGCTTTGAAACGGATGTGCTGAATTCGACCGATCCTGTCGTTGTCGATTTCTGGGCAGAATGGTGCGGCCCTTGCCGTATGATTGCCCCGGCATTGGAAGAAATTTCAAACGAAATGGCTGGCAAGGTCAAAATCGTAAAATTGAATGTTGATGAAAATCCGCGTGTCGCCGCGCAATTCGGCATCCGCTCGATTCCGACTTTGATGATCTTCAAAGGTGGCCAACTCGCCGCGCAAAAAGTCGGCGCTGCTTCGAAGGGCGATCTCTCAAAGTGGATTTCTTCAAGCGTCTAATCGACGTCAGTGGAAGAAAATCAACGTTGCCAAAGCAAAGGTCGGGAGCAACACAGCGCCCGACCACAGCATATAGCCAAAGAATCCCGGCATCTTCACGCCGCTTGATCGCGCAATCGCATAGACCATGAAATTGGGCGCGTTGCCGATATAAGAATTGGCACCCATAAACACAGCGCCCGCAGAAATGGCCGCGAGAACCAGCGCGCCTTCCGTCATTAATTTAGCGGCATCGCCCCCAGCCAACTCGAAAAAGACGAGATAGGTCGGCGCATTATCAAGAAATGATGACAGGCCGCCTGTTAGCCAAAAATAGGCTGCAGCATTCGGCGTGCCATCCGCATGCGTCACCAAATTCACAAGCGGTGCGAAGGCGCCCGAAGCGCCGGCTTTCAACATCGCCAGCACCGGAATCATTGTCACAAATATACCGGCGAATAATTTCGCAACTTCCGCCATCGGCGCCCATGAAAATCCGTTATCTTGGCGATCATCCGCACGCGTTAAAAGAAGCGACGCGATGACGACAAGGATCATCACCCCATTACGCAACAGGTCTTGCGATTCGAACGGAATATCGAGAAGCGAGAAGAGCGTGCCCGGCTTCCAGAGCGCACTCATTAAGACCCCAGCCACGACGATACCGATTAAAACAACGTTGACTAAACCTGAAACGGATAGCGGTGAATCGGGCGTAGGATCGCGCGTGACACCTTCTTTGCGATAAAGCCAAAGATCGAGAACAAAGAACAGAGCAAGCACGAGACCGCCCACAAACAATGTCTCAGGAAAAATGTTACGCATCGTCCAGAAAAAATCGACGCCTTTCAAAAAGCCCAAAAACAGCGGCGGGTCACCAAGCGGGGTGAGCGAACCGCCAATATTTGACACAAGAAAGATAAAGAAGACGACAACATGTACATTGTGACGGCGATTATCATTGGCACGGATAATCGGGCGGATCATCACCATCGACGCGCCGGTCGTGCCAATAAAACTCGCAAGCACCATGCCGATAACGAGTATAACAATATTGGTGAGGGGCGAGCCATGGATATTGCCGCGAATGACAATTCCACCAGCGGGAACAAATAAAGCCATGAGCAAGAGAATGAAGGGCACATAATCAAGCGCCATAGTGTGGAGAAGCGCCGTCGATGAGGGCAACACGCCGCCAAACGCAATCAACGGCACAAGCAAAATCAAAGACCAAAAAGTTGTAATCTTGCCTTGATGATGCTCCCAAAAATGCGCGGCCACCAAGGGACCAAGGGCAATCGACAACAACATGCCAATAAAAGGAAGCGCCGAGATAACTCCGAATTGGCTTCCATCAAGCATTTCACCAGCAAAAGCGGGAGTCGCCATCAAGGAAAAGAAACTAAGCCCCGCAACACCTTTTATGACTGCCCGTCCCTGATGCATCGCGATTGCCCTATCCTTGAATTGATGTTGGACCGAATGCCCTTTCGGAAAGTGTCGCTTGTCTAGCGCAATCTGGCAATATCGGCGAAGCGTTCGGCAAGCGGAAATCCAAAACCGAGTGGATCATTGTCTTCGATGATGAACTCACCACGCCCCGCATAGAAACTACGCCCCCCAATTTCGACTGTCACTGAATGCGGCATCGGGCCCTCAACGGGACCGCGCACCATGCCTGTGAACGCTTCACCGGAAATACCTCGGAAGACGCGTGCGACACCCGGCTTCATAAGGCCTTTGGCGTGATCAAGTGCCATGCGCGCCGTCACGCCCGATCCGGTGGGACAGCGATCTATTTGGCGCTCGGCAAAGATACAAAGATTATAGGATTCTTCATGCGGCGCGGCGTCGTCCGTGAGAATTGTTCCATAAAGAAAACCAAGATCATCAGCATCGGGATGCGCAAGCGGAATCGTGGCTCTCACTTTGTCAGTTAAAGCTGCCGCCGCATCGAGCAAGCGTTCAACCGGATCCATGAAAAAATCGAGTCCGAATCGTGACGCCGGTAAAATACAATAAAAGGCGCCGCCATAAGAAATATCAGTTACGACTGATCCAAATCCCTGCACATCAATCGCGATATCACGCTTTACAGGAAAAGCCGGAACACTTTCGAATATGACATC
>CANGSG010000157.1 GCA_947456435.1 Hyphomicrobiales bacterium | reverse complement strand
GCAGCTTTGATCAAAGCAAGGCCGGTTGCAGGTGATCAAGCGATTGGTGAAGCATTCCTTTCAGATCTCTCGCCATTTATTTGGCGTAAATATTTCGATTTCGCAGCCATTGCTGATATTCATGCGATGAAGCGGCAGATCCATGCCGTGCGGGGGCATGAGTCGATCGCGGTTGCCGGGCATGACATCAAATTGGGTCGTGGCGGCATTCGTGAAATCGAATTTTTCGTGCAAACCCAGCAACTCGTTTTTGGAGGGCGACGACCGGCACTCAGAGGACGTCGCACTCTTGAAATGCTTCGAGCTTTGACACGTGAAAATTGGATTTCAATCCAAGCATGTGAAGATCTTGATCAGGCCTATCGCTTTTTACGGCGGATAGAACATCGTCTGCAAATGCTTGATGACGAGCAAACGCAAAGACTCCCCAGTGACGCGCAGGCACTTAAGAAGTTCGCACTCTTTTGCGGCTTTGCGAGTGAAGCGGCATTCTCAAAAGCTCTTATTGCTGAGGCGAAACGTGTTGAGAGCCATTACGCGCAACTTTTTGAAGAAGGGGCTGATCTTGCCGTGCGGGAGGGCAGCCTTGTTTTTACAGGTACCTCCGATGATCCCGAAACAATTGAAACGCTGCGACGCATGGGATTTTCTGAGCCCGAGAAAGTCACTGAAACGGTTCGAGGTTGGCATTTTGGTCGACGCTCTGCGGTCACAAGCGCGCGTGCGCGTGAAGTTTTAACGGAACTTATTCCCTCATTGCTTGCTGTTTTTGGAAAGACTGCGGATCCTGACGCGGCCCTTGCCGGATTTGATCGCGTTTTAGGAGGGATGTCGGCGGCAGTAGAACTGTTTTCAATATTACGTGAGCATCGGCCGATTCTCGCTCTCTTTGCTGATATTCTCGGCTCAGCGCCGAGGCTTGCCGATATTGTCGCCATCAAACCGCATCTTCTTGATGCGATTATCGACCCCGCTTTTATTGAACCCTTTCCTGAACTCCCCTTGCTGATCGAAAGAATGAAAGCGTCTATCGGGGACTCCGAATTGGCTGAGGATTTTCTCGATCGATTGCGCGAGACGGGCCAGCATGAAATGTTTTTGGTGAGCGTTCGCATGTTGTCGGGCGTGTTGTCGCCCGAACAAGCGGGGGCTGCTTTTGCATCAATTGCTGAAGGGCTCATCCGCATCTCTCTTGAGGACGTTTGGCGTCGATTCAGTCGCGACCACGGCATGGTTAAAGGTGGCCGCTTGGCGGTTCTTGGTATGGGTCGTTTGGGCTCGCGGGAAATGACGGCGACTTCAGATCTTGATCTCGTGGTCTTATATGATTTCGATCCCAGCGTCGCTGAGAGTGATGGGGCGCGGCCGCTAGATCCTGTGGTTTACTTTGGTCGCTTAACGCAACGATTGATCAGTGCTTTGACGGTGCCCACAAAACGCGGAACGCTCTACGCTGTTGATATGCGCCTTCGTCCTTCAGGTAATAAGGGACCGGCCGCGACGCAATATCGAGGATTTCTTGATTATCATTTTGGCGCTGAAGCGGATTTGTGGGAGCATCTTGCTCTTGTCAGAGCACGGCCCGTTGCGGGTGACCCTGCCTTTATGGCGGAAGTATCAGATACGCTTCGAAAAATTCTGACAAAGCCGCGTGAAGTAAAATCCATTCGCACGGGTACGCGCGAAATGCGCGAGCTTCTCGCAACGGAAAAGGGCAACAGTGATCCGTGGGATTTCAAACATGTCGCGGGTGGTCTTATGGATATTGAATTTGTAGCCCAGGCGCTCGTTCTCGAACAAGGCGTTGATCATCCTGATTTGATTGCCTCCGAAACCACAAACATTCTGGTGAATGCGAAAAGATTGGGGTTGTTATCGTCTGAGGACACCGCGCCTTTAATCGAAGCCTATAATCTCATGCGCGATATGATGCAGTGGCTCCGTGCTATGGTAACCGGTGATTTTGTTCCCACAAAAGCGGACCGCGCCTTACTGAAGCGATTGGCAACTCTTGCGGGTTTACCTGATTTCAAAGTGCTTGAACTTCATTTCACCGAATTGCGCGCGCGGGTGAGTGACGTCGTTAAAAAAAGACTCGCTGATTTCTAGGATACTGCTAGTCGATTTTATTCGTTAAGCGGCTTCTTCGAGTGGTGGACCGGCGCGGATAGGGAAACGCACCAGCACAGTCGTTCCCGAACCTTCGGTAGAGCGGATGGTTAGTGTGCCGCCATGCAATTCGGCGAATGAACGAGCGATGGCCAAGCCCAAGCCTGCACCTTCGGTCGGTTGGCGTGCATCGAGATCGACCCATTCGAACGGCCGTCCAAGTTTGGCAAGCGCATCTTTCGGAATGCCGATTCCCGTATCCTCGACATAGAGATTAACAGCGCCTGAGACTTCGCGTGTTGAGATGGAGATGCGCCCGCCTTCATGCGTGAATTTTACGGCGTTCGAAATGAGGTGGGACAAGATTCGAGATATGGCACGCCGATCAGCAAGAAGCGGGCTATGATCAGAGAAATTCGCGTGAAGTTTTAATCCTTTTTCTTCAGCCATTGGACGCATAGCTTCAACGGCTTCACGGGCGGCGTCACTCAAGACCATTAGCTTCTTATCAATGCGGATTTTACCCGCTTCGAGTTCAGCCATATCGAGAATATCGGCGATGATCGTGAGTAATGATTGCCCGCTCTTCGTGATGTCGTGACAATAATCTTTATATTTACGATGGCCGAGCGCACCATAAAGCTCGGCCTCCATAATCTCGGAGAAACCCAAAATAGCGTTCAGGGGCGTGCGTAATTCATGGCTCATTTTTGCCAAGAATTCGCTCTTTGCGCGGTTGGCCGTTTCGGCCTCGGCTTTTTGTTCAAGATAACGTTCGGCCAATTGTGTGAGCTGCTCGGCCTGTGTCTCGAGAGCCAAGCGCGAGCGGCGGAGGTCCGAGATGGTTGCCGTCAGTTTCCGTTCGGATTCGTGAAAGCGCTGTTCTTCTGTCTTCAGTGCTGTGATGTCTGTGCCAACCGAGACATAGCCACCATCTTTTGTACGCCGTTCATTGACCTGAAGCCAGCGCCCCTCAGCAATCATAACTTCATAAGACTGGGTGAGATCAATTTCCTCACCATTTTCGTTTACTTGCAACATTGGTCGCGAGCGTTGGAGCCAAGGCTTTAAGCGCTCATAGGAAGTGCCCCGTTGAACAAGTTCAAAGGGCAAGCCATGCATATCGCGAAATTTTGAATTGCAGAGCACGAGATCATTATTTGAATCCCATAAAACAAAGGCTTCACCAAGGCTTTCGATAGCGTCGCCTAAGCGAAGGTCAGCCGTGGCGGATTCAGCCGCTGCGCGGCGCTGTTCGCTGATATCAACGGCAATCCCGATGAGATGTTGATCACGACCTTTGCCATCATGAACGAGCTCTGCGCGAGTTCTTATCCAGATCCATTCGCCACTGGCCGCGCGTATTCTAAAAGCTTGATCGACCGTATCGACCCGATCGGCGGCAAGGCGGTCAGCCAATTCAAAAAGATCGCTGTCATCGGGGTGAACAAGGGCATTCACTTCGCCGAAAGACATAAATTCGGCATGTCGCTTGTATCCCAAGATATCATACATTGAATCGGACCAGAAAATCGTTCCCCGCGCGATATCCCAATCCCACAATCCGCAACGCCCCCGATTTAAAGCGAGATCGAGGCGGTCTTTTACATTCGCGAGAATTGCATCCGACTGCCTTGCACGCCAAGCCTGACCATACCACGCTGCGACAAGTGCCAGAATAAGAAGGACGGCGCCCGCTAAGATCGCGCCTTGCTGCATGAGATCAAGGGTCCAAGACTCAAGAGCCTGATCTATGGGTGCAATCATGATCACTTCGCCGAAGGGCGCATGAAGGCGCGCTGTGGCTACAAGTGCCTCGCGTTGATCGGATAGGATCACTCGTGAAAGGGCGCGGCCATTGGATTCTATATTGGCGATCGGCGCGAGAGGAACCAAACTCGGTAAAAGGTCTGCCGGCAAGGTTGCGCGGATTAGGCCAGTCTCGTCGCTCAAAGCCAGGAAACGAGTGCGATCACTATGCTTACCCTCTGTAGCTTGCATGAGAACGGCTTGCCAATTGGTGGGTGCCACTCCGCCTTTATCATTGTTTTGTGCAGTAAGTTCAGAGCGGATCAGTGCGACGGAAAGATCAAGGTCATCAGCAATAACGCTAATCGCGTTGGCGCGTGACGTCAGCACATGATGATAAAGGGCTAAGCCCAAAGCCGAGAGACATAAAATCGTCAATAGAGGAATGAGCCGCCGTAACAAAGGCTCAAGCACAAGTGCGCGCGCGTAAGCTGGACTCACAAGCGACCGTGCTAATCCCTGAATGGTGCCCGCACGAAACCGTGCGCTGGCCACGTTATTGTGCGCCATCGTTTAACCCTTCGGCTTCCGACCCGTAATCTTCGGCGCTTGCTGCCCCCAGCCGCCCGAATCAACGCATCTGAATCAGGACGCGGTGATTTGTCCAGACCTTAACAAAGTCTTGATAAAACTTTTTTTGGCGCCCAGAGGGGGTAAAATGCCAAGT
>CANGSG010000156.1 GCA_947456435.1 Hyphomicrobiales bacterium | reverse complement strand
GATGCGCGCGAATTGACCCGATGCTTTGTCTTCAATTTTAATCTGCGTCGCATCGGAGGAACCAACGGCGAAGCCGGTGAAGAGGTCAACAAAATCGAGAGCAGTTGCGTTGATATCTGCATCAGTTGTTGGTGAGGGAGTTGCCGTTGCTTGTCGGCGGATAATTCTCTCGGCAACCGCCGAAAGCCCTTGTTCGGATGTTTTGATCCTGAAATCGCGGATACTGAGCCGATCAATTGTGACTACCGGTGCTTCGGGCGCTTCTGTGAGGATTGCCGTCAAAATTACTTCGCCATAGGCGGTACGGTAATCGTCTTTTTTGCCTGACTTTGTTGCCCCGCCAGCAATCAGGAGACCCAAATCGATTGTAGTCGCCGTGATTGATCCGATTGTTCCGGCTTGTGCGTCATTGCTGTCACCGGAGCCGAAAGTTCCGCCATCAGCTTTCAAGCTCTCTGCAACGCCTGCCTTGATGCCAGTGAGGACAACATTGCGTAGAATGGATGCGGATATCTGGCCGTTTACCGAAGTTTCCTGACGAAGCAATTTTATAGTGATGCGGTCGGCGTTGAATTTTGCCAAAGCATCGGCTTGCGCAGCCGGCACCGGTTCAGAAAAAACAGCCTTGAGAGCATCGGCAGAAAGATTGGCATTTTCGATTTCAACGCCATCCGCTTTGAGTATGTTAAGACCCGTTTTTAACTCAAGGCGATCAAAGCTCTGCTTTTCGCCTGCTTTAGCGGGCGAAAAAGAAAATACAATCAGGAGCGCAACGAGAGCCAAGCCCCAAGTGGAACGCCCCCGACAAAGAGTCTGAAAGGATCGTTCATCTAAGTCTTGGGTACGCTTCACGATGGCCTCAAGCTGCTGGACGGAATTGTTGCATTATTGCCGAAATATCATTCATTGATGGCAAGCCGGCTTCATTGCCAAGTTTTTGGATTTTGTAGGTTGATGCCGCGCGCGCAAATTCAAAATGTGATTCCCAAGGCAGAGCGGGACGCGCGAGATAGGAATACATATAGGCGCCGTGGAACACATCGCCCGCACCATTCGTATCGATAATGACATCGGATGGTACTTTCAGCGGAGGCTGTGTGCGGATGGTTCCGCTCTCGTCATACCAAAGCATACCCCGTTCACCGCGGGTCACGCCGCCGACTTTGACACCCTTCGATTTCAAAAGATCGAGCAAGCCTTTATCATCGAGATTGAGTTGTTCGGCGAGACGTTCACCGCAAACCGCGACGTCAACAAAATTCAAAAGTTCATGCGTGTTTGATCGCAAGCCGCCACCATCAAGGGACACCAACACACCGCGTTCACGGCAGAGCTTGGCATAATGAAGCGCCGCATCGCTTTGATGGCCATCCAAATGAAGTGCACGAATGCCGTCTAAGCGCAAAGTGGGGAAAGGATGAAGATAGTCATCATCACGGCAACGAATAATGGCGCGCTTGCCATTGTTTGGGATCACGAAGGAGAGGGAGCTCTCTTTCACTTTACGGCCATGAACGGGAATTTGATATTTGGCGGCCATGTCTAAAAACATGCGGCCGAGCCAATCATCGGCGAGGGATGTAAGGAGATCCGGAACCACACCGAGCTTGGCGCAGCAGAAAGCGGCCGTGACCGCATTGCCCCCGAAAGACACCGCATAATTATCGGCAACCGTCTTGTCGTCGCCGGTTGGGATATGATCGGTGATGAAGGTCACATCGATATAGGTTTGGCCAATAAACAGGGCATCCATTGTCGGGGTCGATCCTCAGAACATTTAGACTTTCCTATCGAGTGGCCGAAAAACCTGAAACCGACAAGGAAAAATTGAGTTTGAGGTCGATTTTGTCCGAAGACAATGCCTATTTTAGCCGATGGAGAAGCTTGTCCCACAACCGCAGGACGCGGTGGCATTGGGGTTCTCGACCCTGAAACTCTGGCCCATAAGGTCATCGACGAAGTCGAGCGTGGACCCCTCTAGGAAGGGTAGGGAAGTCGGGTCGATCAGCACAACCGCGCCGTCCCTTTCGATCCAAATATCGTCCGCCGCAGGGGCATTATCAAAAGCAAATCCGTATTGGAAACCGGAACAACCGCCACCGCTTACGCTCACGCGCAGCTTTGAGCCCTCGGGTTCTGAGGCCAAAATCGTCCGAATGCGCTTGGCCGCGCGTTCGGTGACCGAAAAATTCTGATTGGGGCTTGCATCCATGGCCAAGGGTCTGTTTCTGGTCCTGTGACTCGCTTTCCTCAAAGTAGGGGTTCGGCGGCCTAACTTCAACTGGAGGATGGATCGTGGAGGGACGGTTTGATCGCTGGCGTGCCGCTTACGCGACTGATCCGGCCAGGTCGCGCGGTCGGCTCTATGCTGAGGCGGCCTCACCGACCCGGAGCGAATTTCAACGGGACCGCGACCGGATCATCCATTCCACAGCCTTTCGTCGCCTGAAACACAAGACGCAAGTCTTCGTCTTTCATGAGGGCGATCATTTCCGCACCCGGCTGACCCACACGATAGAAGTGGCGCAGATCGCGCGGTCCATCGCGCGTGCGCTGGGGCTCGATGAGGATCTCGCCGAAGCCTTGGCCCTCTCGCATGACCTCGGCCATCCGCCGTTTGGTCACACCGGCGAAGATGCGTTAGCACTTTGCCTAAAGGACGATGGCGGATTTGATCACAATGCGCAGGCATTAAAGGTCGTGACCGCTCTTGAGCGTCGCTATCCTGATTTCGATGGACTCAACCTAACATGGGAAACGCTCGAGGGTCTCGTCAAACACAACGGGCCTTTGATTACCGCTGACGGCACGGCCTTGCCGAGCGTGAAGGCGAAGACGGTGCCGCAAGACATTCTTGATTTTGAGCGTGTCTTCCCGCTCGCATTATATGACCATGCAGGGCTTGAAGCGCAGGTGGCCGCGCTCGCCGATGACATCGCCTATAACACGCATGACATTGATGATGGGTTGCGGGCGGGGCTGTTCGCCATCGACGAGTTGCGTGAGATTCCGTTTCTCGCGTCAATCTTGCAAGAAATTGATCAGCAATGGCCAAAGCTCGAAACCACACGTCGTATCCATGAATTAGAGCGCCGTGTGATCACGCGCTTTGTGGAAGGGGTAATCCGGCACGGGCAAGAAGCATTGAAGCCTTTTGCGTCTTCCCATGTCGATGATATTCGCAAAGCCGGCGTGACCTTGATCCGCTTTCCCGATAATCTCGCTGAAGCGGATCGTGGCATTAAGAAATTCCTCTTTGCACGGATGTATCGCAGTCCCTCAGTCATGCGGATCCGAACTGAAGCCGAGCGTGTTGTCCGGGATCTGTTTGAAATTTACGATTCTGATCCCTCACATCTCCCGGTGGACTGGCGCCTTGGACTTGAGGGAGGAGATCGCCTGCTAAGGCGGCGACGTATTGCCGATTATATTGCGGGTATGACGGATCGCTTTGCGCTTGATGAACATCGCCGTCTGTTTGACGTCACCCCCGAATTGCGTTAGCGCCCCTTGAAGCCCATAATTGAAACAACGCGTTTAGAACCATGAATCTCTTTGAAATTTTTCAGCACCGGATCGCCGCTTGTGTCGCGGATTTAGGGAAAGAAGGCGTCTTTCCTGCCACGCTCGATACCGCACGGATTACGGTCGAACCTCCCCGCGATGCGGCACATGGTGATTTAGCGACCAATGCGGCGATGGTGTTATCAAAAGAGGCGGGTATGCCGCCACGGGCGTTTGCCGAAAAACTTCTTCCTCGTCTTGCAGCACTTGAAGGTGTGACCGGCGCTGAGATTGCAGGACCGGGTTTTATTAATCTTCGTTTACGCGCGTCGCTGTTTCAGTCTGTTGTCAGCGCGGTGCTTCAGCATCACGAAAGATTTGGGATGAGCACGAAGGGCAAAGGCCATAAGGTCAATGTCGAATTTGTGTCAGCCAATCCGACCGGCCCTATGCATGTGGGCCATGGACGAGGAGCTGTTTTTGGCGACGCTTTGGCAAGCCTTCTGTCTTTTGCCGGCTATGATGTAACGCGCGAATATTACATCAATGATGCGGGCGCGCAGGTTGATATCCTCGCGCGGTCTGCTTTCCTTCGTTATCGTGAAGCTTTGGGTGAAACCATAGGATCAATTCCTGAAGGGCTTTATCCGGGCGATTATCTCGTGCCAGTTGGTGAAGCACTTGCGAAGCGATTTGGGTCTGATCTTCTCGCGAAAGCTGAGCCTGATTGGCTGCCGCTTGTAAGGCAAGCAGCTATCGATGCGATGATGGATCTCATTCGTGATGATCTTGCCGCTCTTGCGATTAACCATGATGTGTTTTTCTCAGAGCGTTCGCTTTCTGAGGGGGGCAATCGTGACGAAATTGCTGCGTTAATTGATGAATTGAAGAAACGCGATCTCGTTTACCAAGGCCGTCTTCCACCACCGAAAGGCGCGCCGGTTGAAGACTGGGAAGATCGTGAACAAACCTTGTTCCGCGCCACTCACTATGGCGACGATGTTGATCGTCCGCTTTTAAAGTCTGATGGAAGTTATACTTATTTTGCGGCAGATATTGCTTATCATCGCTCAAAATATCTGCGTGGCT
>CANGSG010000155.1 GCA_947456435.1 Hyphomicrobiales bacterium | reverse complement strand
GCGCAGACCGGGCTTCTCAAGACCCCCAAACCGCATTAGCTATGGGGCCAACAAAAAAATCCATTGCGGGGAATGATGCGATGTCCGCT
The DNA here is from genome assembly GCA_947456435.1 of Hyphomicrobiales bacterium. GTDB lineage: Bacteria > Pseudomonadota > Alphaproteobacteria > Rhizobiales > Beijerinckiaceae > CAIUPE01. The sequence goes on along the minus strand of CANGSG010000155.1, from coordinate 4,556 downwards.
GTTGATGCCTGCCTGACCATTGCCGAATTGAAAGATCTGGCGCGCCGTCGCGTGCCCAAAATGTTTTTCGACTATGCGGATTCCGGCAGTTGGACCGAGAGCACCTATCGCGCCAATGAAAGCGATTTCGCCAAGATTTTGCTGCGCCAGCGTGTCGCGGTGAATATGGAAGGTCGCTCGCTTGCAACCGAGATGCTTGGCGAAAAAATCGCGATGCCCGTGGCGCTGGCCCCCACCGGTCTCACCGGCATGCAACATGCCGATGGTGAAATCAAAGCCGCGCGTGCGGCTGAAAAATTCGGCGTGCCCTTTACGCTTTCAACTATGAGCATTTGCTCGATTGAAGATGTGGCGGAGAACACATCAAAGCCGTTCTGGTTTCAGCTTTATGTGATGCGCGATCGTAAATTTATCGAACGTTTGATTGATCGCACCAAAGCGGCGAAATGCTCCGCACTTGTCTTGACGATGGATCTACAAATCTTAGGTCAACGTCATAAGGATTTGCGCAACGGTCTCTCAGCGCCGCCAAAATTCACGCCGAAACATATTTGGCAAATGGCGACGCGCCCACAATGGTGTCTCGGCATGCTTGGCACGCAACGGCGCACCTTCCGCAACCTTGTAGGCCACGTTGATAATCTAGCTGATTTAAGCTCACTATCGGCCTGGACCGCGCAGCAATTTGATCCGACCTTGAGTTGGAGCGATGTGGGTTGGATCAAGGATCGCTTTGGCGGCAAGGTGATTGTGAAAGGTGTTCTTGATCCTGAAGATGCGAAACTCGCTGTCTCGCATGGCGCGGATGGGATCATCGTTTCCAATCATGGCGGTCGTCAGCTTGATGGCGCGCCGTCTTCCATTCGCATCTTGCCTGAAATTGTCGATGCGGTTGGCGGCAAGACCGAAATCTATCTTGATGGTGGTATTCGCTCGGGCCAGGATGTGTTGAAGGCGATTGCCCTTGGTGCGAAATCAACCTTTATCGGGCGTCCATTCTTATATGGCTTAGGTGCAGGCGGTGAGGCGGGTGTGACACGCGCTCTCGAAATCATCCGCAAAGAAATGGATATCACCATGGCGCTGTGCGGTGAGCGCGACATCAAAAATATCGGCGCTCATACGATCTATGAAAATGGACTAGTGCGGTAAGCGCGCGTATTTTTAAATTAAATTGAGACGCAGTATTCGCGCGTCTCACTAAGTAGCGCGAGCGCTCACTCGCCCTTCAAAAACGCTTCGACCTTGCCCTTGAGCTTGATCGTCATTTGCTTGCCGAAGCGGTCTTTGGCAGCACCAGCGGCCACGCGCACCCAGCCCTCGCTAAGGCAATATTCCTCGACATTGGTCTTTTCTACGCCGTTGAACAGGATGCCGATGCCCTTGGCGAGGAGCGCCTCGTCATGAAAAGGGCTGTCGGGATCGACCGAAAGCCGGTCGGGAAGAGGGGTGTCATGCGCCGTCATGGGGCGGGAGCTCCAGATTTACGATGCCGGACAGGCCGGCGACCGGGAAAATTTCAATACGGAAACTCTTTTAACCCGTTGACGTACAAGCGTAAATTGAAAAGAACGCGCCCCGCCAGTCCGGATTAGCCTTACCCCCCGAGCGACTATCACTAAAAAATTTACGACATCGCGACAAATTATCCACCGGAATATTGCGTCTTTTCGCATTCGAGGTTAGCCTTATTTACCGTCAAAGGGTGACGGAGACTTTGAGGACGTAATGGCGACAGGAACTGTTAAGTGGTTTAACGCGACCAAGGGTTATGGATTCATTCAGCCGGATGGCGGTGGTCCAGATGTGTTTGTTCACATTTCTGCGGTCCAACAAGCAGGGCTCTCCGATCTGCAAGAAAAGCAGAAGATCAGCTACGAACTGATCATGGATCCTCGCAAAAATAAAACCAGCGCGGGTAATCTTAAGCTGGCTTGATGCGATAAGCATCGCGGAAGCGGTGTTCGGCGACCTCTAACGGGTCTATCGACTGTCGTTTTTCCATCCTTAAAGGCGCCCCCAAGGCGCCTTTTTCATTGTATGATTTATTGTGGGATTCTGTGTTCAAAAATTTACAGAACCGCTGCCTTTCAAACCGAGCATTGACCGCGCTTCATCAGGTGTCGCGACCGCAAGGCCTAATCCTTCAATGAGCGTACGCGCAATACGCACCTGTTCGGCATTGGAAGTCGCGAGTTTCCCGGGACCCGCCCAAATCGAATCTTCCAAGCCGACACGCACATTCCCGCCAATCGCTGCGGCCGTGGCGGCAATCGGCATTTGATTGCGTCCTGCGCCTAATACCGACCACACATAATCATCGCCAAACAGTCGATCCGCCGTGCGCTTCATATGCATGACATCATCGGGATGCGGACCAATGCCGCCCAGAATTCCGAAAACGGTTTGCACAAAAAGCGGCGGGGTCACGAGTTTGCGATCAAGAAAATGCGCGAGATTATAAAGATGCGCGGTATCGTAACATTCATACTCAAACCGCGTGCCCGCATCTTTCAAAGTCGAGAGAACAAATTCGATGTCTTTGAAGGTGTTACGAAAGACAAGATCGCGCGAGTTTTCTAATACAATCGGTTCCCATTCATGTTTGAAGTCATGAAAGCGGCCGAGCATCGGAAACAAACCGAAATTCATCGAGCCCATATTAAGCGACGCCAATTCCGGTTTGAAATGCGCGGCCGGTTGCACGCGTTCAGCTACCGTCATAGAGGGCGCACCGCCTGTTGTCAGATTAACGACGACATTTGAGCGCGTGCGAATGGTTGATAAAAATTTCCCAAACGCCTCGGGTGATTGATCGGGGCGTCCATTTTCCGGATTGCGCGCATGTAGATGCACAATGGCCGCGCCCGCTTCTGCAGCCTCAATCGCCGACTGCGCAATTTCCTCCGGTGTCACCGGAAGATGCGGTGACATTGAAGGCGTATGAATTGCGCCTGTAATCGCGCAGGTGATGATGGTTTTTCGTTTCGCAGCCATGAGAAGCCTTTATGATTTTTATTTATAATGTTTCAACATTGCCATCGACACCGAGCGATTGCCCTGAAATGTGTCGTCCGGCATTTGAAAGAAGAAATAAAATTGTTCCCGCCACATCACCGGCTGTCACCATGCGCCGCATCGATACGCGGTCGAGATAGGTTTTTTCCATCTCTTGATAGGTGACGCCTGTTTGCTCGGCGCGTGCTTTAATCACATTTGTTATGCGTGGTCCTTCAACAATGCCCGGCAGAATCGCATTCACGCGAATATTATCGGATCCGAGCTCTTTCGCGAGCGATTGCGTAAAACCAATCACACCCCATTTGGCTGCCGCATAAGGTGAACGAAACGCATAGCCCAATCGCCCGGCGGCGGAAGACATATTTACAATCGAGCCTCCGCCTTCTGCTTTGATTAAAGGGACCGCAAGGCGTGTGCAGAGAAATTGCCCTGTGAGACAAATTTCAATGGTGCGCGTCCAGTCTTCAGGCGATAAATCTTCGACATTCCCTGTTGGTCCGGCAATGCCTGCATTATTTATGAGAGCGTCAAGGCCGCCGAGACTGTTCTTGGCTTCATCAAATAATCTCGCGACATCGCTTTCTTTCGAGACGTCCGCCTTTGTGGCCCCTTGGGTGGGATGGGCGCGCTTGAAATCGGAAAGATGCGCGTCATCAACATCGCAAATATGCACGCGGGCTTTTTGCGCAATGAGTAGATCCGCAATTGCGCGACCAATGCCTGACGCACCGGCTGTAACAATGACGCGCGTTCCTTCAGGGAGCGCAAAAGGGTCTGAGGTCATGGGCGGCGTCACTCCGGCTTTGCGATTGGATAAGAGCGCGCTATCGTAGTCGCGCGCGGTTATCCGGCGCAAGGGCCGATACAGGCACGCGTTCTAATGGGCGGGGGCTACATAATGAGTGTTGAAACACGCTTTGACGATTCGCAATGGTGCGAGACTGAATATAACCCGCGTTTGCGGGTCAGCGATGCCGCAACTTATCAACCGAAATGGGGAGAATGGGCGGCCGCGACGCGGGCGCGACGTGCGCCGATTGCCGATATCAGTTATGGCGCTGATCCGCGCGAGGTTATGGATATCTTTCGTGCGGCGCAGCCCAAAGGTGCCTGCCTCTTTATTCATGGCGGCTATTGGCGCAGCTTTTCAAAGATTGAATTTTCTTGGGTTGTCGATGCCATTGTTGATGCGGGCATCACTGTCGCTGTTGTCAATTATCCGCTCTGCCCGCAAGTGACGATTGCTGATATTATTGTCTCGGTTCGCAAAGCGGTTGTCGCTTTGCATAAACAGCATCTAACGACAGAAGAAAAAAATTCTTGGGTTGTCGCGGGTCATTCGGCGGGTGGTTATCTGGCGGCGGCGATGAGTGCCACGGAGTGGCGTCATCATGGCCTTGAAAAGAATCCGTTTCGAGGTTGTGTTCCCGTTTCAGGTGTATTCGATGTGAGGGCTTTGCTTCATACATCGATCAACGAACAATTGCGCCTCACAAAGGAGAGCGCAGAGGCTCTTAATCTTTTCAACGATATGC
>CANGSG010000154.1 GCA_947456435.1 Hyphomicrobiales bacterium | reverse complement strand
CATCAAATCGGCACGGCGTTTTGCGAGATCTTCTTTCGAAATCAAAATGTCGGCCGTGCCCTTTTTCAGATCGATACGCACACGATCATTGGTCTTGAGAAGAGCAAGGCCCCCATTCGCTGCCGCTTCTGGCGAAGCGTTGAGAATGGACGGCGAACCGGATGTGCCGGATTGGCGACCGTCGCCAATACAAGGCAAGGCGGTAATGCCTTTTTTAATCAAGGCTGCAGGCGGTTGCATATTCACAACTTCAGCAGCACCCGGATAACCGATGGGGCCTGTGCCGCGAATGAAGAGCATGCAGTTTTCATCGATTTTCAGTTTTGGATCATCAATGCGGTGATGATAGTCTTCAGGTCCTTCAAACACGATGGCGCGGCCTTCAAAGGCTTCGGGGTCTTTCGGGTTGGAAAGATAACGTGTGCGGAATTCTTCCGAAATCACGCTTGTCTTCATCACCGCGCTATCGAAGAGATTACCCTTCAAGACGAGGAATCCGGCATCTTTCTTCAAAGGCTTATCGATCGGATAAATCACATCGTAATCAATGACCTTGGTCTTCTTGCAATTCTCGCCCATGGTCTTGCCATTGACCGTCAAAGCCTTTTCACGAATGAGCTTCTTTTTCATGAGCTCATTGACAACAGCCGGCACACCGCCGGCGCGATGATATTCTTCGCCGAGATATTTACCCGCTGGCTGCAAATTTACGAGCAGTGGGACTTTGTGCCCATATTTCTGCCAATCCTCGACATTCAGCTTCACGCCGATATGGCGCGCGATGGCATTGATATGAATGGGCGCATTGGTTGAGCCGCCAATCGCCGAATTGATGATGATCGCGTTCTCGAAAGAGTCACGCGTCATGATGTCGGAGGGTTTCAAATCTTCCCACACCATTTCGACAATGCGCTTGCCAGTTTCATAAGCGTTCTGTCCGCGCTCGCGATAAGGCGCCGGGATGGCTGCACCACCCGGCAAGGTCATGCCGAGAGCCTCCGCAAGCGAGTTCATCGTTGAAGCCGTGCCCATTGTGTTACAATGGCCGACAGAGGGAGCGGATGAGGCGACGATATCCATGAACTCATCATAATCGATTTCGCCTGAGGCCAGGCGTTCGCGGCTCTTCCACACGACGGTGCCCGAGCCCGTGCGCTCACCATGATACCAACCATTGAGCATCGGCCCGCCGGAAAGAACGATCGCCGGAATATTCACCGTTGCGGCCGCCATGATGCAGGCGGGAGTCGTTTTGTCGCAACCCGTGGTTAGCACCACGCCATCAAGCGGGTAGCCATAGAGCACTTCGACCAAGCCGAGATAAGCAAGATTACGATCGAGCGAAGCTGTAGGCCGTTTGCCGGTTTCCTGAATTGGATGCACCGGAAATTCGAACGCGACACCGCCCATGGCCGTGATGCCTTCGCGCACGCGCTTGGCGAGCTCAAGATGATGCCGGTTGCATGGCGAGAGATCCGAACCGGTCTGGGCAATTCCGATGATCGGCTTACCTGATTGAAGCTCTTCACGTGTCAAACCGAAATTCAGATAGCGTTCGAGATAGAGCGCGGTCATGCCCGGGTTTTCCGGATTGTCGAACCAGAGCTTCGAGCGCAATTCCCGCTTTTTAGCGCCGCCTGATTTTCCGGCCTTAGCCTTGCCTGCACCGCTCTTTTTCGAAGCCGCCATTTCAATCTCCCCGTCAGTCGTAAGGGGCCTTTTCCCGAAGCGGGTGGCCCTGCGTTGATTTCCTTCCTAGCATCGCCCTAAATAGGTGTCGAAATCAATAAGCCAATGACCTCGACCGAGGCGGAGGAGCAATGTCCATGCTGCACATCACTGACGCCTTTTCGCGTATTGGGGAAGAAAATGCCTTCTCTGTCCTCGCCCGCGCCACAGAATTGCAGCGTCAGGGCAAAGACATCATCAATCTCGGGATTGGCCAGCCCGATTTCCGCACGCCGGAGAATATTGTTGAAGCGGCCATCAAAGCGCTGAGAGACGGGCATCATGGTTATACACCCGCAACCGGTATTTTACCTTTGCGCGAAGCAGTTGCCGCGGATCTCCATAAACGCTTTGGCGTCGATGTTTCGCCTGACCTCGTGATGATCGTGCCCGGCGGCAAGGTCACCATGTTCATGGCGATCTTGATGTTTGGTGAACCGGGTGCGGAGATTCTCTACCCCGATCCGGGCTTCCCCATCTATCGCTCGATGATCGAATTCACCGGCGCGAAGGCTGTGCCCGTGCCGATCCGTGAGGAAAACGGCTTTGCCTTCTCGGCTGACGAAACGCTTGCGCTCATCACACCGAAAACGCGGCTTCTGATTATCAACTCCCCAGCGAATCCTACAGGCGGCGTGACGCCTAAGGCTGAAATCGACAAGCTTGTGAAGGGCCTCGAACGGTTTCCCGATGTCGCAATCATGTCAGACGAGATTTATGCGCAGATGACCTATGATGGCGAACAGCATCAGACATTGCTGGCATATCCAGAAATCCGCCATCGTCTAATTCTGCTCGATGGGTGGTCAAAGACCTATGCGATGACGGGATGGCGCATGGGTTATTCCGTATGGCCGAAGCCCCTTTATGACGCCGCACGCAAACTCGCCGTCAATTCATTTTCATGTGTGAATGCCTCAGCGCAATATGGAGGCCTTGAAGCGCTCACAGGGCCGCAAGATGCTGTGCATGCCATGGTTCAAGAATTTGATCGCCGCCGCAAAGTCGTGGTCGAAGGTTTGAACAAGCTCCCCAATGTGTCCGCCGCGACACCAAAGGGCGCGTTCTACGCCTTTCCGAATATTTCAAAAACGGGATGGCGGGCGAAGCCTTTGGCATCAGCTCTTTTGGAAGAAGCGGGCGTTGCCACAATCGGCGGGCCTGATTTCGGCGTGCATGGAGAAGGTTTCATCCGCCTCTCTTACGCGAATTCGACCGAGAATATTCTACGCGCGCTTGAGCGGATTGAAAAATTCTTAAACGAGCACGCACAAAAATAAGTCAGCAACGTTTTTCTGATTAGAATTACCTAAGCAACTTATCGTATACACAAGTGAAAACCTATGCGATTTCCTGCATCAAGGGAACTCGCCCGCTCCATGCAGCGTTGCCCTTCTGTCAAAATTGAGATGCGCAAATTCGCATTGGCGCAGCAGGACCGAGGTTAAAGTGATTATAGACAGAAATATTCTTTATTTCCTGGTTGTCGCTTTGGCGATTGTTACCGGTGTGCTCGGCTATCGATATTATCTGGATCACAAAAAGTCAGATGGCATTCAAATTGATATTGGAAAAGGCGGCGTATCGATTGAACAGAAATGACGAATGCTAAAGATTCTAAAAACAAAAAATGATATTCTGATTTGAAGATTTGAATTTAACTTGATGGGCTCATTCCGTTTTTATTGCCGACGTAAATGAGAGCACGCTTTTGCAAGCTGTGTGATCTTTGCCCAATCACCCGCCTTAATCGCATCAGCGGGTGTGACCCATGATCCACCCACACAAATCACATTGGGCAGCGCCAGATAGGTCTTCGCTTTCGCTTCATCAATGCCGCCTGTTGGACAGAACATCAGATGCGGTAGGGGTGCTGAAAGAGATTTCAAATAAGAGACACCGCCTGCGGGCTCTGCCGGAAAAAATTTTAATATGTGATGGCCAAGTTCGGCCATGGCCATCGCTTCGCTTGCCGTCGCAACGCCGGGCAACAAAGCAATACCGGCATGAGCCGCCGCTTCAGCAAGTTTCACAGTTGAGCCGGGGCTCACAAGAAAGCGCGACCCTGCGGATCGCGCTTCTTCGACCTGACTTGATGACAAGACAGTACCAGCTCCCAAAATGGCATCAGGAACCGCATGCTTGATCGCTTCAATCGCTTTCAAAGCGCCTTCCGTTCTCAATGTGATCTCGAGAACGGAAAGACCACCCTCCACCAAAGCGCGCGCAAGCGGCACCGCATCATCAGGTCCATGCACGGTGAGCACTGGAATGACCGGTGCTGTTTTCAAGATTGCGAGAAGCTCCTGATCGCGCTCCATAGTGCAGTTCCTATTCAGCCGGCTTCGGTTCGAAGGTTGTCGCGCTATTTTTAGCAAGACGCTTGGCCTCTCGCTTGGCCGCTCGTGCCGCACGGCGACGCTGACGACCCTCCGAAAGATTGGCGATCATCATGAGGGCTGCCGGCGTCACAACCAGAGTGAGAACGGTTGCAAAGCCCAAGCCGAACACGATCGCGGCAGACAAATGCGTCCACCACTGCGTTGACGGGGCACCAATCGCGATGTCCCGATTGACGAAGTCGAGATTGATACCAAACGCAATCGCCAACACACCGAGGATAGCGGTCACTGCTGTCAGCACAACGGGGCGTGCGCGCTCGCGACACGTCTCGATGATGGCGTCATAGGCATTGACGCCTTCATGGCGCAACCGATCATAGGTGTCGATCAGAACGATATTATTGTTCACGATAACACCCGCATTGGCGATGATGCCAATACCCGTCATCACAACGCCGAAGGACTGACCCATAATCATCAGGCCCAACAACACGCCGATGGTGGACAGAACCACAGCCGACAAGACGAGCAACACGCTGGTGAATTTGTTGAACTGCGCGAGCAGAATCGCGAAGATCAAGAACATCGCCGTACCAAAGGCCTTCGATAGGAAGGCGCCGGCCTTGGCGCGTTCTT
>CANGSG010000153.1 GCA_947456435.1 Hyphomicrobiales bacterium | reverse complement strand
CCTTGCTGATGATCGGCGCGAGTTCGGCCAAGCGATGCAGCATCAAGCGCTCAAGCTCGGGCATGTCTTTGTGTGCGATCTTTTTCGACGCATCATAATGCGCGAGCGTGCCGAGCATCCAGCGCAGAGTGTTGCGCAATTTGCGATAGGTCTCGACAAAAGTTTTCAAGATTTCTTTGCCGATGCGCAGATCGTCGGAATAATCGGCGGCCGCGACCCAGAGGCGCAAAATATCGGCGCCTGAATCTTTGATGATGTCTTGTGGTGCAGTGACATTGCCGAGAGACTTCGACATTTTCTGTCCCTTTTCATCGAGACAGAACCCATGCGTAAGCACCACATCAAACGGCGCGCGGCCACGTGTGCCGCAGCTCTCGAGCAAGCTCGATTGGAACCAGCCGCGATGTTGATCGGAGCCTTCGAGATACATCACGCGATCTTTGCCGCCATCGACAACGCGATGAATATCCGCAAGGCCTGGAAAATGTTTCGGCGTATTCAAAACATAAGAATGTGTCGAGCCGGAATCAAACCAGACATCGAGCACGTCCATGACCATGTCATAATCATTGGCGTTCACTGGCTTTGATGCCGCTTTGAGGAAGCGCTCTTTCGCGCCGCTCGCAAACCACGCATCGCCGCCTTCGATTTCGAACGCGTCGGCAATCGCTTTATCGACCGCCGCATCATTGAGCATTTCTTTTGTTTCTTTGTGCACGAAGACCGTGATTGACACGCCCCATGCGCGCTGGCGCGACATCACCCAATCGGGCTTGTTCTCGACCATGCCGGTGATGCGGTTCTCGCCGGTTGCCGGAACCCATTCGGTTTTCTTGATCGCGTCGAAAGCGACATCACGCAAAGATTTGTTGCCAAGTTCTTTTGCCTGTTTATCCATCGCAATAAACCATTGCGGCGTATTGCGGAAAATCACCGGCTTTTTCGAACGCCAGGAATGCGGATATTGATGTTTCAAACGACCGCGTGCGACGAGCGCATTGTTGTCGATGAGCGCTTTGATGACCGCTTCATTCGCGTCGCCTTTTTCACCCTTGTCGGTGATGACACGCTTGCCTTCAAAGCCCGGCGCTTCTTTCGTGTAGAATCCATCATCATCGACGGTGAAGGGGATGCGCGTTTCAATGCCGCGTTCGGTGAGCATGCGGCCTGATGCCATCCAGATTTCAAAGTCTTCGCGGCCATGCGACGGCGCTGTGTGCACAAAGCCCGTACCGGCATCATCGGTGACGTGGTCGCCATCGAGAAGGGGAACCTCGAAATTATAGCCGAATGAAGCGAGCGGATGTGCACAGACAATCTGACCCATCACATCGGCAGTAATGTCTTCTTTATGCGCAAGCGTGATCTTCGCGGCATTGGCAACCGCTTCTGCAAGCTTATTGGCGATAATATATTTCTCACCGACCTTGGGTCCGAAGTCGCGTTCATTCGCGGTCACTTCATAAAGACCATAGTCGATCTTGTGCGAATAAGAGATCGCGCGATTGCCAGGCAGTGTCCACGGAGTCGTTGTCCATATAACGACAGACGCATTTCCAGAAAGCGCGCCTTTCGTCACCGGAAACTTCACCCACACCATATCAGATTGATAATCCTGATATTCGATTTCCGCTTCTGCGAGAGCGGTTTTCTCGACAACCGACCACATCACGGGCTTTGAACCGCGATAGAGAAGCCCATTGTCTTTGAACTTCATGATCTCGCGCGCGATTTGTGCTTCGGCATGAAACGCCATGGTCGAGTAGGGATGATCCCAATCACCCGTAATGCCGAGGCGCTTGAATTCCTCGCGCTGCACCGAGAGCCAATGCTCGGCGAAGGTGCGGCACTCTTTGCGGAATTCGATCACCGGCACTTCGTCTTTGTTTTTGCCTTTGGCGCGATATTGCTCTTCGATCTTCCATTCGATCGGCAGGCCGTGACAGTCCCAACCGGGGACGTAATTCGAGTCAAAGCCGAGCATTTGCTGGCTGCGCGTCACCAAATCCTTCAGCACTTTGTTGAGCGCGTGCCCGATATGGATATTGCCGTTTGCATAAGGCGGGCCGTCATGCAGTACGAAGCGCGGGCGACCGGCCGAGGTCTCACGCAGGCGCTCATAAAGATCGATCTTCGCCCAGCGCGCCAAAATCTCCGGCTCGCGCTGCGGCAAGCCCGCGCGCATCGGAAAATCGGTTTCCGGCAGGAAGAGCGTTTCGGAATAATCGCGTTCGGCGGCTTGGGGATCGGTCATGATTTCGGGCTACTTATGAAAGGCTCAAAAGGGGCAAGGAGATGGCGGGGGAGATACCTCATTCCGGCTCCAAAGGGTAGAGGGCGCGCTTAGAGCGGCAAAAGGCTCGGCGCATTCGGGCTTTCGCCCTCGGAAAGAATGCGGCTGGCTTCAGCGGCATCCTTGTCCATTTGTGCAATCAAGGGGTCGATGCCGTCGAATTTGATCTCGCCGCGCTGCCAGGCAACGCATTCAACTGTGAGCGTCTGTCCGTAGAGATCGCCTGAGAAATCAAACAGGAACACTTCGAACAAAGGCGCGCCATTGTCGAAAGTCGGGCGGCGGCCATAACTTGCCACGCCGTTATAGACATTCGTGCCGACAGCGACGCGGACGGCATAAATGCCCTGTTTCAAGACGCTGTTTTCGGGCAGCCGTAGATTTGCGGTTGGGTAGCCGAGCGTGCGGCCAATTTTCTCGCCATGCCGCACTTCGCTTGTGAAGAGATAGCGGTAACCCAGAAGCGCATTCGCGCGCGGCATATCGCCCTCAGCGAGCGCCGCGCGGACAGCGCTCGAGGACACGGGGGCGTCCTTTTCCATCAAGGGTTCGATGATGCGGGCGGCGCGACCGTCTTTGAGACAAGCCTCGGCAATGGATTGGGGCGTGCCGCCGCGACCTTTGCCGAAGTGAAAATCATGCCCGACAACCACGCCCGCGACATTGAGCTGCTTGAAAAGGATTTCGCCGATGAAATGTTCCGCCGAGGTTGCGGCCATCGTCGCGTCAAAGGGCAGAACGATCATCGCATCAAGCCCGAATTGGGCGAGGAGCTTGGCCTTCACTGCCTCAGGCGTCAGGCGAAAAAGGGGTGCATCGGGTTTGAAGAAGCTTCGGGGGTGCGGTTCGAACGTCAAAATCGCAGCCGGCCGGCCGAGCTCGTCCCCGAGGGCACGTGCGGCATCAAGGACGGCATGGTGGCCGCGATGCAGCCCGTCAAAATTACCGATCGCGACGACGGGGCGCGAGAAGTCTGACGGTAAAGTCGTGCCGTGGATCAGGTGAAACGCGTGGGACATCGGGTCTTTCAGGGTCAAAGCGGCGGGACCGTGGCGGCTTCAGGCCTCAGGGTCAAGAGCCTCGGGCCGCAGGTCGCGAAGATTTGAACGATTTGCGACACCTGCTTTTAAGCGGCGCCATGGCATGGGTCGATCACGCCCTCTCTGCGCCGTCTAATTTTACCTTCCTTTGATCGCCCCATGTCGAAAGCCAATACGTTACAAAATGTTTTGATCATTGATCCGGCCGGCATCATCACACGCGTTCTTACCGTGATGTTGACCGAACTGGGGTGGGGACCCATTGAAACTGTTCCGACCCCTGTTGATGCCCTTACGACCTTACGTGAAAAACGCTTTGGCCTCGTGATGACTGATTGGGCTATGGACCCAATGGATGCTGGTGAATTTTTAAAATCCGTGCGGGCTGACATCGCTCTGGCGTCAACACCGGTGATGATCGTCACCGGAAATCCGGATCCCTCCCAGTTCATCTTCTCGAGCGACGCGGGCGCAGATGCTTATGCCTTGGTGCCGTTTGATATCGAGACACTGGCCTTAAAGCTCGATCAGATCCGACTGCGTCGGACGCGTTCACCAAGCCAAATGGGCGATTGAAAAATCGGGCCGGTGTGAAACTTTTGCGAGGAAGGCTTCGAAACGACCATTCTCAAAGGGGCCATCCGAAAGCCCGAGCTCATGCATGTGAATACCGTTCAAGATAAAGAGCGAACCAAATCCTGATGCAACGGCGCCGGCAATATCGGTGCGGATCGCATCACCAATGGCCAATGTGCGCGCGGCATTCGGCGCTTTGCCGGTGAGAGATGACGCCAGTTCCAGTGCGGCTTTATAGATCGGCGGATAGGGCTTTCCCGCATAAAGTGCCGTACCGCCTTCGTCCTCATAGAGTTTGGCAATGGCTCCCGCACAATCGATCAAGCGATTGCCGCGTTCAACGACGATATCCGGATTGGCGCAGAGCATCGGTAAATTGCGCTTGAGAGCCTTCTCAACAAAGTCGCGGTAATTTTCAGCTGTTTCAGTTTCGTCATCATGCAAGCCGGTGCAAACAATCACGTCAGCTTGATCAAGCGCGACATTGGGCAACGGCAAATCTTTGAACAAGCCCGCGTCGCGTTCAGGGCCAAGCCAGTGATAAGATGGCCAGCGGCCATCGAGAAGCACAGTGCGTGTCACATCGCCGGATGTCACAATCCCATCATAAGCGAGGCGTGACACGGAAAAGCGATCAAGAATACCAACAATATCGGAAGCGGGGCGTGGCGCATTGGACACGAGAATGACGCGACCGCCCTTCTCACGAAATTTCACAAGCGCATCCGACGCAGCACGATATCCCTCAATGCCGTTATGGAGCACGCCCCAGATGTCGCAAAGAATGACATCGTAAGACGCGGCGAGGGTCGAAAGACCTGAAATGAGAGGGGTTGAGGG
>CANGSG010000152.1 GCA_947456435.1 Hyphomicrobiales bacterium | reverse complement strand
CCGTCCGTCTTGATATTCGCCGCATCGGCTCGATCAAGGACAAGGAAGAAGTAATCGGCAATACGACGCGCGTGAAGGTCGTCAAGAACAAGGTGGCGCCGCCCTTCAAGCAGGTAGAATTCGACATCATGTATGGCGAGGGCGTCTCGAAAACCGGCGAACTTATCGATCTCGGCGTCAAGGCGGGGATTGTGGAGAAGTCGGGCGCCTGGTTCTCTTATGACAGTCAGCGTTTGGGTCAGGGCCGTGAAAACGCGAAGGCGTATCTCAAGGCGAACCCGGACACGGCCAACAAGATTGAAAGCCAGCTTCGTCAGAATTCGGGCGTCCTAGCGGATCAAATCCTCGATGCGGTCTCTCCGTCAGCGGAAGATCTCGACGAAGGCGACGCTTGATCCCTTTCTGACCCTTTAAAGGTCACTTTTTTAAGAACGCGCGGGGGTCGGAGGGATCCCTGCGCGTTTTTTTGCGTTGGGGAAGGGGAGCCTAAAGAAATAGGCACAGATGCCTTTCTTCTTGATGCTTCGTCTCGACAGGGTGCGTCTTCGACACTAAAACCGTCCTCGAAAAGGGTCCGGCCTTTCGGTCGGGAGGCAATCCTATAATGACAGGTGGAAGACGCGTTCATGAGCAGTGTTAACGATATCCGGTCGACCTTTCTCGATTATTTCCAGCGCAATAGTCACGAGATCGTGGCCTCGAGCCCGCTCGTGCCGCGCAATGATCCGACCTTGATGTTCACCAATGCGGGCATGGTGCAATTCAAGAACGTGTTCACCGGTGTCGAAAAGCGCCCTTATTCCCGCGCTGCGACCTCGCAGAAATGCGTCCGCGCAGGCGGCAAACATAATGACCTCGATAATGTCGGCTATACCGCACGCCATCACACATTTTTCGAGATGCTCGGTAATTTTTCCTTTGGCGATTATTTCAAAGAGCGCGCCATCGAACTCGCGTGGAATTTGATCACGAAAGATTATGCGATCGATAAATCGCGGTTGATGGTCACCGTCTATCATGAGGACGATGAGGCCTTCACTCTTTGGAAGAAAATTGCCGGACTGCCCGATTCAAAAATTATCCGCATTGCGACTTCAGATAATTTCTGGGCGATGGGCGACACGGGGCCCTGCGGTCCGTGCTCCGAAATTTTCTTTGATCACGGTGACAAAATTCCGGGTGGCCCTCCAGGCTCCGCGGATGCGGATGGTGATCGCTTCATCGAGATTTGGAATCTCGTCTTCATGCAATTCGAGCAGGTGACGCCGTCTGAGCGCATCGCGTTGCCAAAGCCTTCGATCGATACTGGTATGGGCCTTGAGCGTATCTCTGCGCTTCTACAAGGTACACATGACAATTACGAAACCGATATGATGCGCGCGCTGATCCGCGCGGTGGCGGAAGCAACCGGCGTTGATCCAAAAGGTCAAGCGAGCCATCGTGTTGTCGCCGATCATTTGCGCGCAACATCGTTCTTGATTGCCGATGGCGTTTTACCATCGAATGAAGGGCGCGGTTATGTTCTGCGTCGTATCATGCGTCGTGCGATGCGGCATCTTCAATTGCTCGGTGCGAAAGAACCTTTGATGTATCGCCTCGTGCCTTCGCTCGTGCGTGAGATGGGGCTTGCCTATCCGGACCTTGGACGTGCCGAAGCCTTGATCGAAGAAACATTGCGGCTCGAAGAAACACGGTTCCGCAAAACGCTCGAACGTGGTTTGGCGATGCTTGACGATGAAACAAGATCGCTTTCAACGGGTGGTAAATTATCGGGCGAAACAGCGTTTACGCTTTATGACACTTATGGGTTCCCGCTTGATTTGACACAGGATGCGTTGCGTCCGCGCGGTATCGCCGTTGATACCGATGCGTTCAATGTTGCGATGGAACGTCAGCGTGAGAAGGCGCGCGCTGCTTGGGCAGGTTCGGGTGAAGCAGCGACCGATACGGTGTGGTTTGCTGTCAAAGAGAAAGTCGGTGCGACCGAGTTTCTCGGATACGATACCGAACAGGCGGAAGGCGTGATCCGCGCGCTTGTGTCGAATGGTCAGGTTGTTGATCGTTTGACAAAAGGCCAAAGCGGTTTTGTCGTTTTGAACCAGACGCCATTTTATGGCGAAAGCGGCGGTCAAGTGGGAGACACCGGTGTGATGACTGGTGGTGGTCTTTCGTTGCGGGTTACCGACACGCAAAAGAAATTGGGCGATCTTTTCGTCCATGTTGTGACTGTTGAAGACGGCGAAGCTACAATTGGGGCGGCGCTTGAATTACAAGTCGATCACACACGTCGTAGCGCTGTACGCGCGAACCACTCAGCAACCCATCTGTTGCACGAAGCGTTGCGGCAAGTGCTTGGTGATCATGTTGCGCAAAAGGGATCGCTGGTTGCGCCCGATCGTCTCCGTTTTGATTTCTCTCATACGAAAGCGATTTCCGATGAAGACATCGCGCGGATTGAAGATATCGCTAATCGCGTCGTGTTACAAAATGAACCCGTTGTCACGCGTTTGATGGGCGTTGAAGAGGCCATTGAAAGCGGTGCGCGCGCGTTGTTCGGCGAAAAATATGGTGATGAAGTACGCGTCGTCTCCATGGGTACGGAGCCTGGTGCGAACAAAGCCTATTCGATTGAGCTTTGCGGCGGCACGCATGTGATCCGCACAGGCGATATTGGTCTCATCAGTATTGTGTCGGAGTCAGGTGTCGCTGCGGGCACGCGCCGGCTTGAAGCCATGACGGGTGATGCCGCACGGCGCCACTTAGCGTCTGAAGCCAAGAAGCTTAAAGATTTGGCATCGCTTCTCAAAGTGACACCGCAAGATGCTGTAGAGCGTCTCGTGGTCATCATGGATGAACGCAAGAAGTTTGAACGCGATCTTGCTGATGCGCGCAAGAAATTGGCAATGGGTGGCGGCGGGTCTTCGGGCGCGTCGGACGTTGCCGAAATCAATGGCATCAAATTTATGGGTCGTCGCGTTGAAGGCGTTGAGATGAAAGATCTCAAAGGTCTTGCTGATGATGCAAAAGCACAATTGGGTTCAGCCATCATTGCGCTCGTCAATATTGGCGAAGATGGCAAGGCTGGTCTCGTTGTCGCGGTTACCGACGATTTAACCAAACGCTTCAATGCTGTTAATCTTGTGCGTGTCGGATCAGAAGCCTTGGGTGGTAAAGGCGGCGGCGGTCGTCCGGATATGGCGCAAGCGGGCGGTCCAGACGGATCGAAAGCCGATGCGGCGCTTGAGGCGATTGCAACTGTGTTGCGGAGTGCGGGATGAGTGCGCGCAGCGCGGGATCGTCTCACAAGACGTCCTCCGCACGTGCTCGTATCTATGCCATTCTCGAGCAGGCTTTGCCTGATGATCGCCTTTCGCGTTTTGTTCATGCGGTACTGATTAGTCTCGCTCTTGGGAGCGTTGCATCGGTCGTTCTTGAATCTGTGCCTTCGTTACGCTTTCGGTTTGAAACACTTTTCTTCGTCATCGAATTGGTTACTGTTGCGGTATTCACAGTCGAATATTTTATGCGTCTATGGGTGGCACCGCTCCATCCGCCCTTTCGACGATTAAGCGCCTCTCATGCCGCGTTTCGATATGCGATTAGTCTTCCCGCACTCATTGATTTTCTGACCATCATTCCATTTTATCTTGCACTTGTGTCGCCCGCCGATTTGCGGGTCTTCATTGTCTTTCGCATCATTCGTTTTCTGAAAATTGCGCGTTACTCGCCCGGCATTCGTTCACTCTATGAAGCTATTGTGAACGAACGACGCGCGCTTCTGGCGTGCTTGATTATACTGGGGTCGCTCGTACTCGTCGCGGCGTCCGTTATGCATCTTGCGGAGCATGAGGCACAGCCTGAAAAATTTGGAACCATCCCGGATGCCATGTGGTGGGCGATCGTTACATTGACGACTGTTGGGTATGGCGATGTCGTGCCGATCACGCCGCTCGGCAAAGTGATCGCAGGTATTATTGCGATTATGGGCTTAGGCATGTTGGCGCTGCCGGTTGGTATTATCGCGACCTCATTTGCCGAAGTCATTCATCGCCGTGACTTTGTTGTGACATGGGGCATGGTTTCGCGCGTGCCGCTCTTTCGTGAATTAGATGCGGATGATGTCGCGCAGATCATGCGGTTTTTGCGTTCTCACACAGCCGTTCCCGGGGAGATCATTGTGAGGCGCGGTGAAATTGGTCATTCCATGTATTTCATCGCGTCAGGCCAGATTGAACTTGATCGTCCAAATCATCAGAAGGCTGTCTTAAGTGAAGGTGATTTTTTTGGAGAGCTTGCCGTTCTTAATCCGGCTCCGCGCACAACAACGGCGCGAGCGCTTGTGCGGTCCGATCTCCTCGTCCTCGATGCGTCTGATTTGCGTCTCTTGATGACAGAGCGCCCTGAATTGGGTCGAAGAGTTGAAGACGCCTCACGCGAAAATCATGCGGGTCTGGTCGATGACTCCGCAGAGAACGATGTTGATGAGCTTAAGTCTTGATTCAGTCTTGAGCAGGCCAGTTTTTAGTTTCGTGATCCGGATGTTGAAAATTTTTCAGCGATTCAACTTTATCGAGCGATGGATCGGTTGCGCGAGCGGGTAGTCCGGCGAGCCAGTCAAACCAAGGCATTTCGGACTCGGACCCATAAGCATTAATCGGAATCTCGCTTTCAGGGTGATCAAGCGAACCGAGCGCTACATTGATCTCATCGCCATCAAGATAGGCAAAGGTGAGGGGCGTGCCACATGCGCCACAAAAACCTCTTTCGGCAACGGTTGAACTTTTGAAAAGCGATAGCGTTCCGCGCGTCCATTCGAGATTGTCTTTCTTCACGCCGCCTAAAGGCGCGAAGTAAGATC
>CANGSG010000151.1 GCA_947456435.1 Hyphomicrobiales bacterium | reverse complement strand
TACGCCGTCAATCTCGACATCGACAGTTCCTGTGGCAGGAACAATTGCCGTTTCATAATGCGGCACGGAATACGAAAAATGCTCGCCGCGTTTGAGCTTGACGATGTTGAAATAGTTGAGCGGCACACGCGCATGATCAACATCAATCACAGCTTTGTTGTGATTGTCATAGGGCGGAATATGCATGCCTCTCTCCTATTTCATTCTTATTGGTTGATTTGATGCGTGGTCATGAAAGCCTGCAACTCATCATGCGTCGGATTAGCGGGCGAGCATCCCACTTTCGTGACAACAAGTGCCGCGGAAGCCGCACCGCGCTGAAGACTTTGCTTTATCGAAATGCCTTCTGCCAAACCAGTGACAAATCCTCCCATAAAGGCGTCACCCGCACCGGTCGGCTTTAACGCTTTGACAGGATAAATGCCCATCTCAATGGTTTCGCCGTGAGCAAAAGCAATTAATCCTTTTTCACCGCGTTTATAGACAATGATGGATCCACTCTTCTCTGCAAGCGCACGCGCATAAGAGAGCCCATCTCCATCTCCGGCAAGTACGGCAAATTCCTCATCATTACCGATCAAGATATCCGCTTGTTGTGCCGCATTGCCGCAGAGCTTTGCAGCCTCTTCACGGCTCGACCAAGAATAAGGTCGATAATCGACATCAAGGATGACAGGGCAGAGCGTTTCTCGCGCCAAAGTGATCGCTTCAAAACTGGCGCTGCGCGAGGGCTCGATGGCGAAGGACGTGCCGGTTATAATGAGAGCCGCCGCATTTTTGTAATCAAGATATTTGATATCCTGAGGCGTCAGCGCAAAATCGGAGGCGTTGTTTCTATATAAAACCGCTTGGCAATTTTCAGCGCGCGTCTCGACAACGGCTAATGATGTACGCTCCTCGCCTTTAATCGAGCGGATATGATCCGTTGCGACACCATAGTGTTTAAGTTGAGCGATCACATAACGACCTACCACATCATCCGACACGGTATTTACGAGCGATGCCTTCCGGCCCAATCGCGTGATCGCGCTGGCAATATTGGCAGCGGAACCGCCAAGCGCCGGAAAGAAGGCGTGGGCCTCTTCAATCTTTGTGCCGGGCGGATCGGCATAGAGATCCATACCCGCCCGGCCAATAACGAGAAAGGTGCCGCTTTTAATCCGGTCAAGAACCACTTTTAGATTCCCGGACGTTGTTTAGCGCGGCCCTTTTCAATCTCTTCATGCGCGGCGCGGATCTTTTCGCTTTGCGACACTTCGGGCGAACCCACTTCCCACCATGTGTGGCCTTCAGTTGTCCACCCTTCATGCGGGTCGGTCTTCAATGTGATCACATATGTGCGATCTGCTTTGCGTGCGCGGGCGAAGGCATCTTTCAATCCTTGCACGGATGTCACGGTTTCAGCCAAAGCGCCCATGGACTTCGCATGCGCTTCAAAATCGACTGAGAATGGTGCCACCGCCAAGCGACTGTCTTTGATCAACGTACCAAAGGAGACATTGCCTGTATTGTTCTGCAATTTATTGATGACGGCAAAACCACCATTATCGCAGATGATGACGATCATCTTCTTGCCCGTCAGCACGGATGAATAAATATCCGAGTTCTGGATAAGATAGGAGCCATCACCAACAAAGACGACCGTTTCTTTTTCCGGCTCATCCTCAAGCTGCGCCATGCGTGCGCCCCAGCCACCGGCTACTTCATAGCCCATACAGGAAAAGCCATATTCGACATCGACAGTGCCGATGCCTTTGGTGAGCCAATTCGCAGCAAGTTCTGAAGGCAACCCCCCGGCCGCTGTAAGAATCCGGTCACGCGGATCGCATATCTCGTTAATCGCACCAATAACTTGCGCATAGGCCATCGGCCGATTGCCACCTTCTCGCGTTTGCGGACTGACATTGTCAGCGACATAAGCAAGCCAAGCGGTACGTTCTTTGTGAGCAAAATCGCCCCACTCTTTCGGCACGTGATAGGATGCGAGCGCCGCTTCCAAATCATGCAAGGCAAGCTTGGCGTCACCCACTACCGAGAGAGCACGATGCTTACCCGCATCATAGCGGCCAACATTAATAGAGATGATGCGGGCATCGCGATCAAATGCTGTCCAAGAGCCGGTTGTGAAATCTTGCAAGCGTGTACCAATCGCCAAAATGACATCAGCTTTCTCTGCGAGGGCATTGGCGGAGTTTGAACCCGTCACCCCAAGCGCGCCGCAATTCAACGCATGTGAGGCCAGCATATTTGCGCGACCCGCAATCGTCTCCACAACGGGGATACCATGCGCCTCAGCGAAGCGCTTCAGATCTTCTGTCGCTTCGGAATATTGTACACCACCACCAGCGATGATGATCGGACGTTTGGCAGTTTTTAAAAGGGCGACGGCATCCGCTATCTCTCGTTTATCCGCAGGCTGGCGTCTGATGCGATGAACGCGACGCTCAAAAAACTCAACCGGATAATCATAAGCCCAGCCCTGTACATCTTGCGGCAAACCAAAAAAAGCCGGGCCGCAGTCAGCCGGATCAAGCATGGTTGCAATCGCAACGGGCAAAGACTGAATGATTTGCGCCGGATGCGTTATTCGATCCCAATAGCGCGTCACGGATTTAAACGCGTCATTCACGGTTGTTGTCGGATTGCCAAAATGCTCGAGCTGTTGGAGCACGGGATCCGGCAAACGCGTCGCATAAGTATCGCCGCACAAAAGCAACAAAGGTAGTCGATTAGAATGCGCCACCGCAGCAGAGGTCAGCATATTCGTCGTGCCAGGCCCAGCCGAAGCTGTGGCAAACATCATGCGTTTACGCAATTTCGCTTTGGTATAGGCTACGGCCGCAAGAGCCATAGATTGCTCATTCTGACCGCGCCAAAGCGGCAGGATGTCGCGATGTTCATAAAGCGCTTCGCCAAGGCAAATCACATTCCCATGGCCAAAAATGCCAAAGCCCCCGGCTATGAGTCGTTCCTCGCCTTTGGCGGTCTCGATATATTGCGCCGCAAGATGCCGCACCAAGGCTTGCGCCATTGTCAATCTGACCGATTTTCCCGCCACGTTCGCTCTCCCCAAAACCTGATTAAATCTCTGATTTGTTTGTAACTCTAAATGTCGTTTGACAGGTTTTCAATCGATTGCGATAGATTTCCGATGGAAACGCAAAAGATTGGTATCGGCATCATTGGTGCCGGCTATATGGGCAAGGCACATTCAGTTGCCTATGCCTCTGTCGGCGCGGTGTTCAACACGCGGCTACGGCCCGTTTTGGAGATGATTTGCACCTCGACCGCGGACGGCGCACAGCAACGCGCACAGGAATTCGGCTTTAACCGCTCGACCGGTGATTGGCGCCAGCTTGTTAACGACCCCAAAGTAGAAGCGGTCATCATCGCCAGCCCCCAAGATACACATAAAGACATTGCTCTTGCGGCATTTGAAATAGGCAAACCCGTTTTCTGCGAGAAGCCTCTTGGTCTGTCACTCGAAGAAGCGCGGATTTTGACTCAAAAAGCAGATCAAGCCGGTGTCGTGAATATGACGGGCTTCAATTATATCCGCACGCCCGCGTCTCAGCTCGCTCGCGAAATGATTAAAGCCGGCGAGATCGGCGACATCACTTATTTCCGCGGTGAACATACGGAAGATTTTCTTGCTGACCCAAAACTCCCCGCGACTTGGCGGACGGATGGTCGCGCGCAAGGCAATATGGGCGATTTGTCGCCGCATATTTTAAATGCCGCTTTCGCTCTCGCGGGACCAATCAAATCGCTCATCGCCGATATTGAAACCGTGCACACCACGCGTCCGTCTCCCACGGGCCCGCGCGCCGTCACAAATGATGACCAGGCGCATATGCTGTGCAGGTTTGAAAGTGGCGCGATGGGATCGCTTTATATCAGTCGCATCGCGACGGGTCGTAAGATGGGTTATGCCTATGATATTTACGGCACTAAAGGCGCGATCCGTTTTGATGGCGAAGATCAAAATGCAGTATGGCTGTACCGTATGGATCAACGCCGTGATCGGCAGGGATTCACAAAAATACTTACCGGCCCAGAACATCCCGATTATAAAGCCTTTTGTCTCGGCCCTGGTCACGGCACCGGCTATCAAGATCAAATTATCATTGAAGCGCGGGATTTTCTGAAAGCGCTCGAAGCAAAACAATCAATGTGGCCGACCTTTCGTGATGGATTGAAAGTCAGCGAGGCGATTGAAGCAGCCTTCCTGTCTCACACCGAACGGCGTTGGGTCACTCTTTCTGAAATTTGAAACCGGATATACATCATGACGATTACAATCGGAAATGCGCCGTGCTCTTGGGGTGTTGAATTTGCCAATGACCCGCGCAACCCTACATGGCAGCGCGTACTCGATGAATGTAAGGCAGCGGGCTATACCGGCATCGAATTAGGCCCCATCGGTTTCATGCCCGAAGATCCGCAGGTGTTGGGCGATGCCCTTGCAGAACGTGGACTCACTCTGATTGGCGGGGTGGTCTTCCGGCCTTTCCATGATGTAAAACAATGGGATGATGTTATGGATGCGGCGCAACGAACGTGCCGCGCGCTTGTCTCGCATAAAGCAAAACATCTTGTCTTGATTGATTCTATTTCATCGCGACGCGCGCCTACCGCTGGTCGCCCGCATGAAGCAGAACAAATGGATTCCGCTGAATGGAAAGGCTTTTGTGATCGCTTCCGCACCATTGCGCGCATGGGCACTGAAGAATATGGATTGACGGTGTCAATTCATCCGCACGCTGCCGGCTTTGTTGATTTTGAAGCAGAGACGGAGCGCCTTCTTTCGGAAATTGACCCTCATCTTCTTAAACTCTGTCTTGATACCGGCCATTCACAT
>CANGSG010000150.1 GCA_947456435.1 Hyphomicrobiales bacterium | reverse complement strand
TCTTGTATTTGATCGTAAGGATCAAAACGTATGAGTGCGCGCGATCAAGACAAAGCGCGTGAGCCTAGCCGTCTTTTGATGATCGGCTATGACAGTGTTGAAAAGCTGATTGCCGATGGCAAACTGCGCCTCGATGATTTGAAGACGCTCGAATTGCAATTCAATTTTGGTAAAATGTTCGATGAAGTTCTTTATATTGTGCCCTTCGGACGCAAAAATGATGAGCGCCGTCTGTCGGATACAATTCTTTATCGCGAATTGGCATTTGAGCGGAGCGGCGCGGGCTTGCTTAAGCTTTTCTCCGGCATAAGGCATGTTGGTGCAGCGATTAGTTTTTTAAACGATGCAGTCGCAAAATTTAAGCCTGATGTCGTGCAAACGGTAGGACCGCATTATACCGCGGCGCTTGCGCTTCTTGCGAGCAGAGTGCGTCGCCTTCCTAAGGTTTGTTTTATTGAAGCCTATTGGGAAGATATTTTGCCTTGGCAATCCTATTTTCCGACTATCGTTAGGCGCTTTTTGCCTTACTGGTATCGTCTCGTTTACCGGTTGTTTGATCGCTATTCGGGCGCGCCGTCGTTAGCGCCGCAATTTTATATATCACGCGGCATGGACGGCGATAAGATCTCGCCTTGGATTCAACCGCTTGATTTATCGGAAGTGTTGGAAGCCAAAGCGGATGATGCACCGGTGTCGATGCTTTCCGCACCTCATCCACGCATCGTGGTTCTTGGACGGTTGCATCCTGAAAAGCTTGCTCCTGACGCCTTCGATATCTTTGCCGATGCTGTGGGGACAGATCTAAAAGCTACGCTTGTATTCGTGGGTGATGGCGCTGATCGGGCCGAGATTGAATCGCGTGCCACTCAGCGTGGTCTATCGGATCGCGTTGTGATCACCGGACAAGTATCACATCGCGTGGCAATGGCAGCGCTGAAAGCGAGTGATTTCTCAATCGCACCCATGCAAGGCTCAGCCTTACTCGAAACATTGGCGGCTGGCTTGCCAACCGTTGCCTATAATCACGAAACGCATGCCGCTTTAATTGAGTCGCATGTGAACGGGGTTCTTGTTCCCCATCGTGACACGAAGACGGCGGCAACGGAACTGCGCAACCTGCTTCTTGATCCTGCTCTTGCGTCTGCTCTCGGACAGAGTGCGCGGGCCCGTGTTGCTGAGCGCTATAATGTCGATGCGATGCGCAAGCTTTTAAAGACCGCCTTTGTCGATGCCTATACGGCGCAGAAACGCATGGGGCGTGTGTCTTCTGAGCGACATGAAGAAGGGGCCATCGCATGAACGGCCGTTATCTCTATGTCGATGTCAATGCGACTTTTATAAATCCCACGCGTAATCTTTTGCCTTTAGCCTTATTGAATACGGGAGATGTGCGTTTCTTCGGCCCTGGTCACGTATCGTCGGATTGTTTAGCGCGTGGTCTTTCATCTTTCATTGACGCCGAGGGTCCGTTTGATCTCGTTATATCCAACACGCTTGTTCTCTTTTCCGATACAACTGATCCCGCGCATTATGCTTCGACGCTTTTGTCGTCTTATGCCTATTCCGGACCGAAAGATGACCTTCTTTACTTGCCGATCATCGCCAAGCAATTTTCATCGCTCACCTTGCCGCGTATAGCGATCCTCTTGGAAAATGATTTCTATAATTGGACAATGCGGGAGGCCGATAAGATTCTCACTTCCGCTGATTTTTTTATCGGTTTTGGCGAAGAGTTCTCGCCGTTGCGCGTCGAACTCCCTCATCTGGGCGAAGAGCGTTTCGCAAATCTTGCCACTGATGTTTGGGCAGATTTTTCACGGACGAATAGCAATAGGATTGCGTCTCTTCTTCATTTTATTTCTGATGCTGAGTTTATGATATCGCCGCTGTCGTCACGATCTTTGCCTTGGTCGGTGATGGGCGTCCAATATCATGCGCGTGCAGTGGCACGCGATGGATTAAATCAGGCGGGGATTGATCCGGTTACAGACACAAAATTGCGCAAGGTCGTGTCGCTGCTTAAAAAGACAAGAATAATGCGTGGCGAAAAGCGTTGGGTTCAAAAAGCGCTGAATAATAGTTTTGCTGCGCGTATGGCGACCACGCGCTATTCCTATACATGCGGATCGGGTCTTCAAATGCCCATCCGGAAATTTTTTGAAATTCCAGCAGTAGGGTGTCTCCTTGTATGTCGACCTTTTAGAGGATTTGCAGCAGCGGGATTCCGAGATGGCGTCAATTGCATCATCGCCGAGCCTGATCAATTAGCCGATCTGCATTTCTCATTCATTGCCGAGCCGGAACGGGCGGAGGCCATCGCCCGTGCAGGACAGGCCTTCATTCTTGATCGCCATTCGCTTGACGCGCGCGGGCGTGATCTCAACGCCGTTTTTGGCGCTATTGCCGCCGGAAAATTTCAGGGTAGCTCATGGATTGACGGGCATCATCGCTTGCGTGAGCTTTCCTTGCGGAGTGTCGCCTTATGACAAGGTCGCTCTTTAGATTATTCAAGGATGTTCATCGAATCTCGGGATGGCGATTGCCGCTCCTAGTCGGTCTTACATTTTTGAATGCATTGTTTGATGGGGCGACTGTTGCAGTCCTCCTTCCGCTTTTGAAGGCCGTTGGCGGTGTTGTCGGCACGGGCGAGGATCGTCTCTCGCAAGGAATGACAGCGGTGCTTAGTTTTTTTGGCTTTGCTACAACCGCTATCTCAATTGCTGCCTTTGGCCTATGCCTGATCGCGATTGGGGCTATTATCTTTCTGGCGCAGGCTCATCTCAGCGCGAAGCTACAAACTGATTATGTTGCGCATTGGCAGCGCACACTGTTTCAATCCTATTTCCGCGCTGAATTTGGTTTTTTCAGAACAAGGCGCGCCGGTGATTTGATTGCCGCGGCGATTACGGAGCCCATTCGCCTAGGCGGCGCGTTCTATCAAGCCAATCTCATTCTTTCATCGGTTTTGTTTATCGGCGTCCAGATTCTTGTTGCGCTGGTTATCGCGCCTTTAGTGGTCGCGTTGCTTTTTGGCGCGGGCGTGTTTCTGTTTATTGTATCTGTTGGTCTTGTGAGACGTGGGCTTCTCATTGGCGAAGAGATGACGATTGTGAATGCCGATCTTCAGTCCGATGCGAATGAACTTGTGCTTGGCGCAAAATTCGTGAAGGCCACGGCGACCGAAGCGCGGGCCGTCGAGAGATTATCGAAGACAATTTTTAGGTTGCGTGATTTAACCTTTGCGAATGCATTTGATGTTCAAATTGTACGCGCGCTTTTTGAATATGCCAGCGCACTTGTGGTGATTGCGCTTCTCGTTGTGGGCCCCTTGGTCTTCGCGGTTGATGTCGGTGCTGTCATCGTGATCGTCGCCATGTTTGTGAGATTATTTCCAAAGGTCACGGGATTGCGGCAATGTCAGCAATCGATCAGCCTCGTGCTTCCGGCTTTTGATGCGGTTTCAGCGATGGTCAATGAAGCGCGCCGTGTCGCGGAGCCACTTGCCGGCCATCGGGAGGCGATCCATAAATCAATGATCCCGGTCGGTGTGTCTTTTGATCGCCTAGCGGTTGATATCGAAGGGCGCGCTGTGTTGCGCGATATCAGTTTTTCAATTGAACCCGGTGAGTTTTTGGTTCTTACAGGTCCAACTGGTGCGGGGAAAACAACGCTCGTTGATTGTCTCTTGGGATTACGCCGCCTCACAGGCGGGAAAATCAAAATCGATGATCAACCGCTTGAAACACTTTCCATGCAAGAGTGGCGTAATTCGATCGGGTATCTCGGACAAGATCCGTTGCTTTTTCATGCGTCGATCAAAGACAATTTGGAATGGGTTCGTCCTCAGTCGGAGCCCGGTGAAATTTCTCAAGCCCTTGATCGTGCAGCAGCGACCTTTGTTGAACGTCTGCCGCAGTCTCTTGAAACTATTGTCGGCGATGCGGGAAGTCGCCTCTCAGGCGGTGAAAGACAACGTATTGCTTTGGCGCGCGCGCTTTTAGGGGCACCGCGACTTCTCGTTCTTGATGAAGCGACAAGTGCCCTCGACGCTGCAACCGAAGCAGGGGTTGTTGAAACTATTTCGCGTCTGAAGGGTCAGATGACGATTATTGCCATCACGCATCGGCCCGCTTTATTATCGGTTGCCGATCGCGTTGTTGAAATCAAAAATGGTCACGCCACTATTATCGACCATGGTACTTTGACGACATTATAAACTTGGATTTATCTCATGTCTTCGGCTCCGCTCCCCTTTATTGATCTTCAGGCCCAGCGTGCACGCATTGGTGCGGCTATCGATGCGGGTATTCTTCGCGTTGCGGCGCATGGTCACTACATCATGGGTCCGGAGATCAAGACGCTTGAAGATCAACTTAATGCGTTTTGTGGTGCTAAACATTGCATCACCGTTGCCAATGGCACAGAGGCGCTCGCCATGCCGTTGATGGCGCGGGGCTTAAAGCCGGGCGACGCCGTCTTTGTTCCGAGTTTTACTTTTGCGGCGACGGCTGAAGTTGTAGCCTGGCTTGGTGCAACGCCGGTCTTTGTGGATGTCGATGCTGAAACCTTCAACATGGATCCTGCAAGTTTAGAAGCGGGCATCGCAGTGGCGAAGGCCAAAGGGTTGAAACCGACTTGCATTATTCCTGTCGATCTTTTTGGACAAGCGGCGGATTATGATGCGATTGAACCTATCGCGAAAGCGCATGGCCTTTGGGTTATGAGTGATGCCGCGCAGAGTTTCGGCGGTGCCTATAAGAACCGCAAAATCGGAACGATTGGCCTTGTTACGGCAACAAGCTTTTTCCCGTCAAAGCCACTGGGTTGCTATGGGGATGGTGGTGCCATCTTTACTGATGATGA
>CANGSG010000149.1 GCA_947456435.1 Hyphomicrobiales bacterium | reverse complement strand
GTCTGACAGCGCTTCGGCGCCCGTTTGATTGGTGCGGTCTGAAAGGCCAATCATCACACGATCTTGAAGAACAAGAATATCACCGCCATCGGCAAAGCCGGGGCCCTTCAAATCGATCACGCGCGCAAAGCGGCGCTTCAATACCGGCGCCATCTCGGCCGCCTCCCCGAAGCGACTCTGCGCACCGGGCCGCATCACAATCGCACCTTCGGTGAAGACCAGCGCGGGATCTTCGACAAACATCGAATCAGGAAACGCATCGAGTGCCGGTAACGTCTCAACCGCGACTCCGGCGGCTTGGAGCGCGGCGACATAGGCCGCATGTTCGTCAAGAACCGTTTGATAAGAGGGCGCGCCCACATCAACCGCGCGCAATCCATTGACGATGGCGTGACAGGGCGTGCGGACCAGTGCATTGTTGAAGGCGAAAACAGCGGGGGCGGACATGATGGGGCTCTCGAAAATTAACTTGGGGTAGCGAATGCGTACCGAAGACCAGATGATCGCGATGAAAGACGAGATGATTGCTCTTAGGCGTCATCTCCACGAACATCCCGAACTTGGGCTTGAGGAATACAAGACCAGCGCCTTCGTGGCGAGTCGCCTGGCCGAATGGGGCTGGTCGGTCACCACCGGCGTCGGTCAAACCGGCGTGGTCGGGACGCTTTCAAATGGAACCGGTCGCCGGGCTATCGGCATCCGCGCCGATTTTGACGCTTTGCCGATTGATGAGGAAACGAACCTCCCCTACGCGTCAAAATCCCCGGGTCTCATGCATGCCTGCGGCCATGATGGGCACACCGCCATGCTGCTCGCCACGGCCAAACACCTTGCTGCAAACCGCGATTTCGACGGCACCGTCCATCTCTTTTTCCAACCTGCCGAAGAGAATTATGGTGGCGCGAAATTGATGGTCGAAGATGGTTTGTTCGAACGCTTTCCCTGCAATGCCGTCTTTGGCATGCACAACATGCCCGATCTTGAGGAAGGGGTATTCGGCTTCAAACAAGGCACGCTATTCGCGAATGCCGACGGCTTCAATGTCACGCTAACCGGTTTGGGTGGACATGCCTCGACACCGGAAGTCACGCGCGATCCGATTGTCGCGGGCGCCAGTATTGTTCTCGCCTTGCAAACGCTCGTCTCGCGCAATCTCGATCCGATGGAAGCGGGCGTTGTGACGGTGGGTGTGTTCCAAGCCGGTCGCGCATCAAACGCCATTCCGCAAACCGCGACACTGACTGTTGATGCTCGGGCCTTCACCCGAGAGGTCGCTGCCCTTTTAAAGAAACGTATTCCCGAGGTCATCCGCCTGCAGGCAGAAAGCTTCGGCATAGAAGCGACCATCACTGAAATGACAGGCTATCCAGTTTTAGTGAATGATACGGCGATGACTGAATTTGCGAAAAAAGTTGCGCTCGACACGGTGGGGAGCGATCGTGTGATTGACCTGCAGCGGTCTTACACAGGGTCCGAAGACTTTTCTTACATGCTTGAAAAGAAGCCAGGATCTTATCTTGTGCTGGGCGCAAAAAACGAACGGTCGCAGCCGTTGCATCACCCCGGCTACGACTTCAATGACTCAATACTTCTCACAGGCGCGGCCTACTGGGTTGACCTCGCGAAAGCCTTTCTCAAGGCAAGCTGAAGCCGACCAGCGGCGCGCCGCACTTATTTCTTTCCGCCACCGAGGATGTCAGAGTCGATCATCGATTGCGCAAGCTTGTTATAGTCGATCTTGTATTCGCCATTGGCGATCGACTGCTTGAGCGCGATGACCTTCGCATAATCAAACGGGGGCTCGGAAAGGCCATTGCCCTTCGAGATCGTCACTTCCACTTGCGGTGAATCGACTTTCGTCGACACCGAAGCGTCTGCAAGTTTCACCGGAGCCGTAGCCGAAGCCTTAGCGTCCGCTTTCGGTGCCTTTCGGACCGACGGTTCAGCAAGAACAGCTTTGCTTCCAATTGGGTCTATCATCTCTCTCACCTCCAACGTGAACGTGGAAGAAATTGGTTACACGTCTACAAACCATAAGACGGTTAGCGGTTTGAGGATTTTAGCCCCGAGACCAAAAAAACTTCATTTTTTTGAATTTTTTTACTAAGAGGTTGAAATACCTTAGTAAATTGCCTTCTGCGTAAAGGCCTCAGAGCCTTGCGCGCGGCTAATTTCACGGCGAAGCGCGTTGGTGAGGCGCTTCCGGAGACGTGCCCAGCGCAATAAATCGGCCGCACGGCGTTCCGCTTGATGCAATTTAAGATCCGCATCGCGATCAAATGTCATTTCTTTCATGACGGCTTTACCCCCCAATTTTTGAACCGATACCCCAGTGGCACGGCTCACAACTTAAGGAAGCAAACTATGTGCCACTCTACTATTCGTAAGTTGACGGATGAACCGTTATCCGGCCGAATTTGATTGTCGTTAGGAGGAGTCGAAGTGTTTTGACCTCGAGGCCTCTAAAAACAACTTGCCATCAGGCGGGATGAAACAGTCATGGCCCTACTCGATCCCTTCTTGAAGCCGACAATCCAGCGCGGAACTCTCGTCGTTTTTGACCCAAAAGGACGCCCAACTCTCTATGGAGACGGTAGCGGTCCGCAGCTCGCCGTCCGCATTCATCACACGAAAACCGCCCTTAAAATCCTGTTGGACCCCCAATTGGCCGTCGGCGAAGCCTATATGGAGGGGAAACTGACGATCGAGTCGGGCACGCTCTATGACGTCATCGACCTCGCATTCCGTAATGTCGGAATGAAACCTCCCAAATACCCATTCAGCGGGCTCACCGAGCGGTTGAGAACCGCCTTGCGCCGCCTTGCCCAGTTCAATCCTGCCGGACGATCCCGGAATAATGTCGCTCATCATTATGACCTGTCTGACCGGCTCTATGACCTGTTCCTCGATGCCGACCGTCAATATTCCTGCGCCTATGTCATGGATCCGTCAGATACGATCGAAACCGCACAAGCTCAAAAAAAGCGACATCTGGCGGCGAAACTCCTTTTAAAACCGGGACAGAAAATCTTGGATATCGGGTCCGGCTGGGGCGGCCTTGGGCTATATCTTTCCCAAATCGCATCAGGCGATGTGACAGGGCTTACACTGTCAAGCGAACAACATCGCGTATCGAACCACCGCGCAACGGTTGCCGGCCTCGCGGATCAGGTTCGATTCAAACTGCAAGATTATCGCGCTGAAGGCGGACTCTATGACCGGATTATTTCAGTGGGCATGTTCGAACATGTCGGCGTCAATCATTATGATGACTATTTCCAAACGGTCGCGCGGTGTTTGAAAGACGATGGCGTCGCGCTCATTCACTCAATCGGCCGCGGCGATGGTGGCGGACATACTAATCCCTGGATTTCCAAATATATTTTTCCTGGCGGCTATTGCCCGGCTTTGTCGGAAGTTATTCCGGCTATTGAACGCGCGGGACTGATCATCACCGATATTGAAATCTTACGCTTACATTATGCTGAAACACTGCGGCTCTGGCGGGAGCGCTTTAATGCCAACCGCGATGCCATACGTGCACTGTATGACGAACGATTCTGCCGCATGTGGGAGTTTTATTTGATCACAAGCGAACTCTGTTTCCGTCATCAGGGACAAATGGTGTTTCAAATTCAAGTCGCAAAACGGACCGAGATTGTGCCGATCACGCGGGACTACATCACGGAATTTGAAAGCGTACATCCTCCCGCACGGGCGGTCGCTCCTCTTGAGGATTATTCCCGTGCAGCGTGAGGATCAGACGCTAGCGGTGTGCGGCCATCGATCACGATGGCTGCAAAACCCAAGCCCGCGAGCAAAAGACTCGCGGTGAGATAAAACCAGATCAGCATGGCAATAATCGCCGCGCCTGCTCCATAGAATTTTTGTTGAAGAGCGAAATAAGTATCAAGTTGCAGAAAAATCAACGACGCGAAAATCCAACCACCCACGGTCACCATTGCGCCACCCCAAATCGCTGAGCGGCTCAAGGCACCATGCGAGACAAGACGGATTAGACCCGCAACGCTCGCGACAAGAAGACCGAAAGAAAGAAGCGCGCTGACAATTTCAATCATTAATCCATAATCGCGCAAGATATGCGGTTGATAGGAGAAGACCGTGCCGTTCAAAGCGAGGAACAGCATGATCGCCACGCTCACAAAGGACGCTGCGGCGATACCGCCAATAAGACGCTCGCGAAACAATCGACGGTCACGTTCAAAGAGTTTTAGCGAAGCTTTGTAATATTCTGCAAAAAGGCGGCTTAACCCAAGTACGACAAGAGCAACGAGAAATGTCGTGGCAATCGATTTATCGAACCCGCTCAATCCCTTTGCGCTTTTCAGAAAACCTTTAACGAGCGTCACAATGGATCCCGGCATATCGATTTCAGCATAGACGGGCTGATAACGCGCGACATTGGGAATGCCAAAAATATCCTTGAGCGCTTTAACGAGCAAAATACCGGGAAAAAAAACGATCATCAATTGATAAGAGATCGCGGCCGCAAAGGTTGAAAACTCGGCCAAATGAAAGCGAAACCACGTACCGAGAAGTGCCCATGTCCTCACAAACGCCCGCCGATCCTTCATGTCGCCGTCTCATCGGATGCAAAGGGCCCGAGATGGCTACGACCCTTTTTATGAGCGAGCAAAGTTTGGCGATGCCGTTCTCTTAGTGAGGCGCGCTTATCAACGGTCAAAAGCGGCGCGCAATGCGGGCATGAAACGCCCTCTTCATAATCAGCAGATGAAAAATCTGTTTCATCAAGCGGCGCAAGGCACCCATAGCAGAGCCGCATGGGCAAAGGTTTCAAGCCATGCCCGAGTGCCACACGACGATCAAAGACAAAACATCCCCCGC
>CANGSG010000148.1 GCA_947456435.1 Hyphomicrobiales bacterium | reverse complement strand
CTAAACACCGCGGTTTCAATTTCAACTGATCCCCCGCAGCATTGGCCTAAATCCGGGCCAAGAGGATAATGTTTTTGCATTACACCAGTCTTGCCGGATTTCATATGAAGCAAAGCTTCACTGATGACCGCATATTCTAAAGCGCCACCCCCGATGGTTCCACTGATCGCGCCTCCCATCGTGACCATCATCGAAGCGCCGACCATCTGCGGTGTTGAACCGCGTGTCGATCTAATGGTGACAAGAGCAACCCTGTCATCAGTCACAAGTCTGTCGATCATCCGATCAAAAAGTGCGGGCGTGTTCATTGTGCACTCAAAATCCGCCGCCGCCGCCAAGGGCTTGCACCGCCTTCAAGATACGCTCCGGCGTTGCCGGGGCATCAAGCGGCACCTGCGCGCCGGGCTTTAATGATGAAATGGCATTCAGAATCGCAGAATAAACCGAGATACCAAGCATCACCGGAGGTTCGCCAACCGCTTTTGACCGGAAGACCGTGTCTTCGCGATTAGCGCCATCAAAGAGCGTCACCTTGAAATGCTCCGGAATGTCGGAGGCAACTGGGATCTTATAGGTCGACGGCGCATGCGTTCTCAGGCGACCTTTATTGTCATAAACGAGCTCTTCGGTCGTCAACCATCCCAAGCCTTGAACGAACGCACCCTCAATCTGTCCGATATCCAACGCGGGGTTCAAAGATCGGCCGACATCATGAACGATATCGACGCGTTCAACGCGCATCTCGCCTGTGAGCGTATCTATCGCCACTTCGCTGCACGCCGCGCCATAGGCAAAATAATAAAAAGGCCTGCCGCGTGCTTGTGCGCGATCCCATTCGACCTTCGGCGTTTTATAATATCCCGCCTCGGAAAGATGAATACGCGCTTGATGAGTGGCTTTAGCAACGTCACTGAAGGGAATACGTGCATCACCCACAATCACATGATCGTCAACAAAGCGGATTGATTCAACCGGAACACCGCGAGACGTCGAGAGAAATTCTGCCATGCGACTTTTAATCGCCCGCGCCGCGAGTAATGCTGCCATACCATTGAGATCAGAGCCCGAAGACGCTGCCGTCGGCGATGTATTGGGGACCTTACCTGTAGTTGTTGCTGTAATACGCACACGTTCAATCGCAACGCCAAATTCTTCCGCAACAATCTGCGCCACTTTCTGGAAAAGCCCCTGCCCCATTTCTGTTCCACCGTGATTGAGGTGGATCGATCCATCGGAATAAACATGGACAAGCGCGCCCGCTTGATTGAGTTGGGTAAGCGTAAATGAAATGCCAAATTTCACCGGCGTCAATGCGATGCCTTTACGGATCAAAGGCGAGTCGGCATTGAACTCGTCGATGGCGCGACGCCGCTCACGATAGTCAGCTTCTCTTTCAAGCTGATCAATAATCGCATGAGCGGTGTCATAATCTTCAACCGGCATACCATAAGGTGTCACAGCACCATCAGAACGGTAAAGATTTTCTTTGCGGATATCGAGCGGATCTCGACCGGTCGCACTCGCCACAGCGTCGATGATGCGTTCAATCGCCAGCATGCCCTGCGGTCCACCGAAACCACGAAAGGCTGTGTTTGACACCGTATTTGTTTTTAACCGACGCGAAGCAATCTGAACTGCCGGGAAAAAATAGGCGTTATCTGAGTGAAACATAGCCCGATCAACAACGCCTTGGCTAAGATCAGCCGAATAACCGCAACGCGCTAAAAGCGAGAGATCAAGGCCGCGGATATGACCGGCTTCATCCGTTCCAATTTTCCAATCGACACGAAACTCATGTCGCTTGCCTGTCATCATCATATCGTCATCACGATCAAGACGGATTTTACAGGGCTTGTTTGTAACGCGCGCGGCAAGCGCCGCAATTGCGGCCCATTGCGTGGCTTGGCTTTCTTTGCCTCCGAAGCCACCCCCCATACGGCGTACTTCGCATGTCACAAAAGCATCGGGAATGCCCAACACGCGGGCAACAGCATGCTGCACTTCCGTTGGATGTTGGGTTGATGAATGAACATGCATCTCTTGCCCTTCACCAGGAAGCGCTAAAGCGACCTGACCTTCGAGATAGAAATGCTCCTGCCCGCCAATATTGAACATACCTTCAAGCTGAACCGGCGAAGATATTAGCGCTTCCGCTACATCGCCGCGTCCGAATGCATAATCGGGGAGCACCGTCTCATTGCGCTCAAGCGCATCTTCGACGGTTACCGATGGCTTCTCTTCGTCGATAACAGTTTTCACGAGGCGAACCGCACGTCGCGCTTGATCGCGAGTATGCGCGACAACCGCAAACAATGCCTGCCCGACAAATTCAACATGGTCTGACGCAAACATGGGATCATCGCCCATCGCCGGCGATACATCATTTTTACCTGGTATATCGGCAGCCGTAAGAACCGCGACAACACCGGGCGCGGCACGCACATCGCGCACATCAAGAGACATGATTTTGCCGCGCGCGACCGGGGAGCCGCCAAGCGCTATATGCAAAAGACCCTCAGGCTCCGGCATATCGTCGATGTAAAGCGCACGGCCACTGACATGGCGTTCGGCCGAGTCATGCGGCAGTGAACGTCCAAGATAACGTTGTGTTGCATCATTCTGCGGCATGGGTTGCCTCGCGATGTGCAAAAATGCGCGTCGTTGATGACGGCACGCCAGCGATTTCAGCGAGCGCTTTAATCACAAGGTTGCGCGCCACACGCATGCGATAGTCAGCCGATGCGCGATGATCGGACAAAGGCTCGAAGTCGCGCTCCATGGCTTCTGCCCCTGCACGCCAAGTCGCTATATCCTTGATCGACGCACCGATAATCGCGCGCTCTGTGTTAAAGGCGCGCTTGGGAATGCCTGCCATACCGCCAAAAGCGATACGCGCATCGGCGACGAGACCATCCTTCACTGTAATCTTGAAAGCACCCATCACAGCGGAAATATCTTCATCACGCCGTTTCGTGACTTTGAATACGCGAATATGATCGTCGGCGCCGGGTTTTTGAATGGTAATGCGACGGAGATATTCCTGCGGCTCACGATTTTGTTTGCGATAGGCAATAAAGAATTCTTCGAGAGGCAGTTTGCGGCTCGAGAACCCTTCACGCAATTCCAACGTTGCACCAAGCGCAATGAATAAGGGTGGCCAATCGCCAATTGGTGAGCCATTCGCAATATTGCCAACAACGGTTCCTGACATTCTTACCTGCGTCGATCCGAAACGACGGCCCAACTCGCCTATATCAGGATCGAGTGAAGATAATCTCGGCAAAGCCTGCTGATGCGTGATTGAAGCACCAATCGTTAGCGAGGTTTCGCTTTCCTCAATGGTGGCCAAAGAACGGATACGACCAAGCCAAATAATCTTTTTAAGATCTTGCAAGCCCTTCGTGATCCAAAGACCGACATCTGTCGCTCCCGCAACAATCGTCGCATCAGGATGGCTCTTTAACAAAAAGGCGAGTGACGCTTCGCTGCCGGGTGCTGCAAAAAACACGCTGTCATCGCCCATGAAGACATCTTCACCCGCGCGGAAATTTGAGAGCTCGGCAAGCGTCGCGCCTTCACGGGCATCGAAATGATCGGGTAATGAAGACGAGCAACTGTCGAGTGCTGATTCAACAATGGGCTTATACCCTGTGCAGCGGCATAAATTTCCGGCGAGCGCATCATTGATGACATCGCGGTCAAGTTTCTCCGGTCGTGCGTGTGACAAAGCGAAAAGGCTCATCACGATGCCCGGTGTGCAATAGCCGCATTGCGAGCCATGGCGATTCACCATCGCCTCTTGAACCGGATGGAGACCTTTGGCCGTTTCGAGATCTTCGATAGAAATCACCTCGGTGCCGTCAGCCTGTCCTAAAAGAAGAATGCAGGCATTCACCGGCTCATAAACGAGACGACCATTTCTTTCTCGCGCGAGCACAACCGTACAGGCACCGCAATCACCTTCAGCGCAGCCCTCTTTAGTGCCCGTCGACCGTTCAGATAGACGCAGCCATTCAAGCAACGTCATACGAGGGTCGACATCACTGACATCGATCCTCTTACCGCGTCGTAAAAAACTTATGGTTGCCCGCGACATCGCTTAACTCCCGCGATAAGTCGAAAACCCGTAAGGGGAAACAAGCAGAGGCACGTGATAATGACGCCGCTCCGAAATACCGAAGCGGATTGGCACAAGATCTAGAAATGCAGGCTCACTGAGAGCGATGCCCCGCGCGCGGAAGTAATCTCCGACGGCGAAACAAAGCTCATACACCCCAAATTGAAATTGATCGCCCTCAAGAAGCGGCGCATCTGCCCGACCATCGGCATTGGTGCGGATCGTTTTCAAGACGGCGCCATCTGAAAGGCGGGTTAGTGTCACGGCAAGATTATGTGCAGGGCAACCGTGCGCTGTATCGAGGACATGAGTCGTGAGTTTCATGACGTGATCATGACTCACTTTTCACGACGGAAGAAGAGGATTTTCAGAAAATGAGCGCCCAAGAGGCCAAAATTGGCCTTAGAGGAACTTATATTCGGTGATTTGCCTATAAATCTGCCCCGGACGCAACACCGAGTCGGTAAAATGGGACCGGTTCGGGCTATCCGGCGTGTGCTGCGGCTCAAGGCAAAAACCAGCCCTAGCGGTCAACCGTTTCATGCCCAAGCCTGGTACCGGCACATTCAAATTCTTGGCGTCATAGAATTGAATAGCCGGTTCAGTAGTCCACACTTCTAAACTTAATCCGTTCCGGCTCGATTTTGCTGTCGCCGCACGACGCAGCGAACCTGATGGTTCTCTCAGCATGAAGTTTTGATCATAGTGGAAGAGTCCCCCATCCGCCCCTTGATACCAAATAGGGCGCGGAGAACGAAAAT
>CANGSG010000147.1 GCA_947456435.1 Hyphomicrobiales bacterium | reverse complement strand
GTTGTTGCAGCCATCACATCCGCGCTCGTCCTTGATGAACGATTGCTGCCCGTCCAATATTTTGGCGGGTTTTTAGTGATCACGGCTATTGCTTTGACCATGGTGGTCGAGCGTCGAACTGCGCGGTAACCTCATGCCGATTACGCCCATTCCCGTCTCGATTATCACAGGCTTTCTGGGCGCAGGGAAAACAACGCTTCTTAATCGACTTCTGAAAGACCCCGCACTCGCCGACACGATTGTGATCGTCAATGAGTTTGGTGAGATTGGACTTGATCACCTTTTCATCGAGACCCAAGACGACAATATGATCCTGATGGCATCAGGATGTTTGTGCTGCACGATCCGTGGGGATCTGATCTCAACGCTCGAAGACCTTATCAAGAAACAGGATACCGGTGCGTTAAAGCCGATGAAACGCGTAATTATCGAGACAACCGGTCTTGCTGATCCCGCGCCCATTTTACAATCACTGATCGGCCATCCGATGATTCTTGTTCGCTACACGCTTGATGGCGTTGTGACGCTCGTCGATGCGGTCAATGGTCAATCGACACTCAACAATCACAGTGAGGCGGTTAAACAAGCCGCTATTGCCGACCGTATCGTTCTCACCAAAACCGATCTTCAACCCGATACAGAAGTCTTACGAGCGCGGTTGAAAAGCCTTAATCCGGCCGCACCGATTGTCGATGCGCATAAAGGCGAAGCGGATGCTGCGCATCTCATCGGCACGGGTCCCTTTGATCTTTCAAATAAAATTCCCGATGTCGCGGCTTGGCTTAAGGCCGAAGCCTATTCGAATCATCATGATCACCACCACCATAATCATGATGATCATCACCACGCGCATGATCATGACATTAACCGTCATGATGCGCATATCCGCGCCTTCTGTTTGAAAAGCAATGACGCCATCCCGATGGCGGCATTTGATATGTTTCTGACTTTGCTCCGCTCGGCCCATGGCCCGAAGCTTCTGCGCATGAAGGGCATCGTTAAAATTGCCGAGCATCCAGAACGGCCCGTGATTCTACATGGTGTGCAGCATGTCTTCCATCCGCCGGTCCAACTTGATCGCTGGCCTGACTCTGATCACCAGACGAAACTTGTATTTATCACCAAGGATCTCGATGAGAGTTTTATATCGCGGCTTTGGGAGGCGTTTCTGGGCCGTCCGGGGATTGACACGCCCGACCGCTCGGCCATGCTTGATAATCCACTGTCGTTGCGGCGGGAATAAAGCATAAGCCGGGAGGAGCGAGTCCATGCGGGCTTTATCGGTGCTCATAAGTGAGCTTGCCTATTTGCGCGGTGCTTTGCGCACGCTTAATCGTGTAAAGCCGATCAAATCGACGCCAAACCGCACAGTGCTTGACCGGCTCGAAGATGTCATTTCGCAAAATCGCAATCGTGTGGCGCTAATCTCGGAACATGAAACGCTCACTTATGGTGCCATGGGCGCGCGCATTAATCGCATCGCGCGTTGGGCGCAAGCGAACGGAATCGGTAAAGGCGATAATGTCGCGCTCTTTTTGCCTAACCGTCCCGATTATCTCTGTATATGGCTCGGTATCGCGCGTGCAGGTGGTGCAACTGCACTTTTGAATACATCGCAAAGCGGCCATGCATTGATGCACTCAGTGACGATTGTGAAGCCGAAGCTCGCGATCGTTGCAAACGACTTGCTCGATACCTACCAGCATGCCCTAGCTGATATACAAGATGCACCGCGTGTTTTTGTGCATGGTTTGGGCAAATCTGAATTTGATCAGGCGCTGCAAGCCTTTTCTGATGCGCCGCTCGACGCCGACGAGCGCGCCACACTGACGCTGGATGACCGCTGCGTCTATGTTTACACGTCCGGCACTACGGGTTTACCTAAAGCCGCCAATATCAATCATTATCGGGTGAGCGCTATGGCGCTCGGCTTCTCATCGGTGATGGAAGCACAATCAAGTGATCGGCTTTATGATTGTTTGCCGATGTATCATTCGAATGGTGGAATTCTTGCGACACTCGGTGTTCTCATTCGAGGAGGAAGTGTTGTTATTCGTGACCGATTATCGGTACGCGAATTCTGGTCCGATATTATCAAAAATAATTGCACCTTATTTTTCTATATTGGTGAAGTATGTCGCTATCTATTGAATGCGCCCCCTTCACCGCTTGATCGACAACATGGTATTCGCTTGATTTGCGGTAATGGCCTGCGCCCCGATATTTGGCAAAAATTTTCTGAACGCTTTGGTATTAAACGCATTCGTGAATTTTACGGGGCGACCGAAGGCAATATTGCACTCTTTAATTTTGACTCGCGACCTGGTGCTGTCGGTCGTATTCCAAAATGGGCCGAGAAACGCTTCGTTGTTAAAGTCGTGCTTTTCGATGTCGAAAACGAAATGCCGATGCGCGATGCTAATGGCCGCTGCATCCCCTGCAAGCCGGGCGAGATAGGTGAAATCATCGGTGAGGTTATCGACGATCCGAATGCGCCTGCTAACCGCTTTGAAGGTTATGCAGACACAAAGGCGAATGAAACTAAAATTCTTCGTAATGTCTTTCGCGATGGTGATTCCTGGTTTCGTTCAGGCGATCTCGTTACGCGCGATGAGCGCGGCTATTTCTATTTTGTTGATCGTGTTGGGGATACGTTCCGGTGGAAGGGCGAGAATATTTCTACCAATGAAGTGGCTGAAACGATCAACACACATCCGGGCATCGCATCATGCGCCGTCTATGGCGTTGCAGTAGCTGGTCATGATGGCAAAGCGGGCATGGCCGCCTTGCATCTCTCCGAGCATGAGACGTTTGATCTTGATCGATTGTCAAATCATCTGGTTGATAATCTGCCGCCCCATGCACGGCCGCTCTTTATCCGCTTACGTCGCGAAGCGGATATGACCGGTACGTTCAAAATTCGTAAAGTCGATCTTGTCCAAGAGGGCCTAACGCCGCGTGATTTTAATGAGCCTGTTTATCTGTTTGACGCGGATGCCGGTTGCTATCGCGAGCTTGATGCAAAAACGCGTGAGGCGATACTTGAAGGCCGTTTGCGTCTTTAAGTTAACGCCTATTCCCGCGCGCGCAATTCACGCCGGATGATTTTTCCCGTCGTTGTCATTGGCAGATACTCAACAAATTCGATCTCGCGCGGATATTCATGCGCCGACAATCGCTCTTTCACAAACTGAGTGATGTCCTTTTTCAACGCGGTGCTCGGTTCATAGCCCGCGCGCAACACAAGAAACGCTTTGACGATTTCGGTGCGCAGGACATCGGGCTTTCCGACCGCCGCCGCAAGCGCCACGGCCTTGTGCT
This sequence comes from Hyphomicrobiales bacterium, assembly GCA_947456435.1. Lineage (GTDB taxonomy): Bacteria > Pseudomonadota > Alphaproteobacteria > Rhizobiales > Beijerinckiaceae > CAIUPE01. Next base: position 1,563 of record CANGSG010000147.1, on the reverse strand, counting down.
TTAACAGGCAATCCTCGATCTCGACGGGTCCAATGCGATAGCTTGACGAGGTGATCACATCATCGTCACGGCCGATGAATTTGATATAGCCTTTCTCATCCATCACGCCCTGATCGCCGGTGGTCATCCAGTCAGCGATGAATTTTTCGCGCGTCGCTTCGTCACGATTCCAATAGCCCAAAAACATCACGGGATCGGGCCGGGCGATCGCAATCTGTCCTACTTCACCGCGCACACATTCCGTCCCATCGGCGTGAATGATGGCGACGCGATGCCCCGGCACGGCTTTTCCGATGAAGCCCGGCTTCACCATGGAAAGCGCGTTGCATGAGCCGATCACCAGATTACATTCGGTCTGCCCATAGGCCTCGTTGATGGTGAGGCCTAATTCTTCTTGCGCCCATAACAATGTTTCCGCACCAAGTGCTTCCCCCGCCGATGCGATACTACGCAAATGGAGATCATATTGCGCGCGGGGATTTTTGATTGTGCGCAACATGCGCAATGCCGTGGGCGGCACAAAAATATTTCTGATCTTTAAATCCTGTATCAGCCGATAGGCTTCATCAGGATTAAATTTTTCAAATTTGCGTGCCACCACCGGCACGCCATGCGCGAGCGAGGGAAGAAGCCCGTTCAACAAGCCACCTGCCCATGCCCAATCCGCCGGTGTCCAGAGGAGATCACCTTCATGCGGAAAAAACTCATGCACGAGTTCAAAGCCGGGCAAATGGCCCGGCAACACGCGATGCCCATGTAATGCGCCTTTGGGTTGGCCCGTCGTGCCCGATGTATAAATCATCAAAGCCGGATCATCGGCCAATGTATCAACCGGTGTGAAGTCTTCGGATTGCGAGGCAAGCGCAGAATGAAAATCTTTCGCGTCCCCGTCATCGCCATCAACAGAGAGTAGCAATTTGAATTCAGGCAGCGGCTCTGGCGCGCTTTTCAATTTTTGCAAACCGGCCGCATTGGTGATGAGGCCCGTCACGCCCGCGTCGTGCAACCGATAAAGCAGCGCATCAATGCCGAACAGCACCGCAAGCGGCAAAGCCACCGCACCGGCTTTGTAAATCGCGATATGGCTCTCGGCGACTTCGCGCGATTGCGGCAGTAAAATCGCAATGCGTTCACCATGCGTGATGCCGCTTTTTACGAGCAGATTGGCGAGCTGGTTGGAGCGTTTGCGTAACGCCCCAAACGTCACGCGATCAACCGCACCGGCCGCGTCTATATCGAGAAGCGCAAGACGCTCGGGCTCCCGTGCCGCCCAGACATCGCACACGGCCACGCCGATATTATAGCGCTCCGGCACATCCCACCGGAACGCCGCGCGCAGGCTCGCTTCATCGCGACTGAAAGGAAGCATGATCTCTTCGCCACCCCAAAAAGCGGCGCATTTAGGCAGAGCGGCGCTCTTTTTGCAATGCAGCAAAAGCCGAGCCGCTGTGCGGGATCAAACCGGCAAAGCCCCGTCCGACTTCACTTCCTCCATCACGGCGAAGGTCCGGCTTTCTTTCACGCCAGGCAAGGCCAAGAGCACATCGCCCAAAAAGCTGCGAT
>CANGSG010000146.1 GCA_947456435.1 Hyphomicrobiales bacterium | reverse complement strand
GTCGGCACAGCACTTTTGGCATTGACGGTACTGTCGTCAAGTCTTCGGCTCGCCGAGCCGAAGCGCGAAGAGCGAAGGCTGGTGGGGGAAGCAGGACTCGAACCTGCGAAGGCATAGCCAGCGGATTTACAGTCCGCCCCCTTTGCCGCTCGGGACATTCCCCCGTGCTCCAGCGCACGCTCGCCCGCAGCCTTTCACGGGCCGGAACGAGTGCGCCCTTATGATGAGGCCTTGTCCGGGTGTCAACACTTCAACGGCCAGAAATCGGCCTCAACCATTTGCCCCCTCGCCTTCGCCATGCGAGAAGACGCCTAAGATAAGGATTATGGCCCGATGGCACGACGGTTTGACAACAAGAGACGCGGACAGGACGGCGGCCGCGAGGCCCGCTCCCCGCAAGCGCCGCGTCATGCGCCCTCCGGCCGGCCGGTGATTTACGGCTTCCATGCCGTCATCGAGGCGCTCCAAAATCCGCGCCGCAAGGCCATGGTGCTCCACATCACCGAGAATGCGTTGAACCGCCTCAATGAGGCCCTGCCCCGTCTAAATGTTACGCCCAATCTCGCGCGGGCCGATGAAATCGACCGGCTGACGGGCTCGGGCGCCGTGCATCAGGGTATCGCACTCGAGGTCGATGGCCTCCCCGCCGCCGATATCACGGACCTATCTGGGGAAGGCGTTGTTATCGTACTCGATCAGGTCACCGACCCGCATAATGTCGGCGCGATTTTGCGCAGCGCGGCAGCTTTTGCGGCCGAAGCGATCATCATTACGGAACGCCACGCGCCGGATGCCATCGGCGTTCTCGCCAAAACCGCCTCGGGCGGGCTCGAACATGTGCCCCTCATCGAAGTCGGCAATCTCGCTCAGGCGCTCGTGAAGCTGGGTGATATGGGCTATTGGCGCGTCGGTCTTGACTCCGACGGACCGGAAGAGCTGGAAAAAAGCCTCGCGACCGGTCCGGTGGCTCTTGTCCTCGGTGCCGAGGGGCGCGGACTTCGTCGCCTGACGCGTGAACGCTGCGATACCCTCGCGCGGCTCGATATGCCGGGTGCGATCAAGAGCCTCAATGTCTCGAATGCGGCCGCAGTCGCTTTGGCGGTCGTGACGCGTTTTCGCACCGCAACATAAGTCCGCCAGCCATTAGACCAATGGCCGAGGCTTCAAACGGTCGCATTTCCAAGCCGATTCTATTAGTATTTACCCATGATCGCTTTGTGCTCGGCCAAGATCGAGTCACAAAGCGTCAATCACCACGGGTCTGAAAAATCAGAGTCGTCATTGGGGGAAACAGTCGGTCACACAGACCGACACGGTCAGGAAGGACCGCGAGTCAACACATGACTCGCCGGAGCGTTTGTTACAGCTCCCGATCTCTTGCCCGCTCGCTTTAAAAGGAATGGTCATGGCCACAGCATCAGGCACAACCGCTCATCACGAGCCTCGGCCGATGTCGAGCAGCGAAAAGAAGGTGATTTTCGCCTCCTCGCTCGGCACGGTTTTCGAATGGTATGATTTTTATCTGTACGGTTCACTTGCCGCGATCATCGGTGCGCAGTTCTTCAACGTGGCAGGCGCCGATGGCAAGCCGATGTTTGATGAAGCCACACGCAACATCTTCTCGCTTCTCGCTTTCGCTGCCGGCTTTATCGTTCGTCCATTCGGCGCGATTGTGTTCGGCCGTATCGGCGATCTCGTCGGTCGTAAATATACGTTCCTTGTCACGATCTTGTTGATGGGTATCTCGACCTTTGTTGTCGCGTTGCTCCCAAGCTCAGCAAGCATCGGTATTGCTGCGCCGATCATTCTGATCGGTCTGCGCTTGGTGCAGGGTTTGGCGCTTGGCGGTGAATATGGTGGGGCAGCCACTTATGTTGCCGAACATGCTCCGCATGGCCGCAGAGGGTTTTACACCTCGTGGATTCAAACCACCGCAACGCTTGGTCTGTTCTTGTCGCTGATCGTCATTCTGACGACTAGAACAATCATCGGCGAAGCGGCCTTTGCGGCTTGGGGCTGGCGTATTCCTTTCGGTGTGTCGATTGTTCTTCTCGGCATCTCGGTTTGGATTCGTTTGCAACTCAATGAATCGCCCGCCTTCCAGAAAATGAAGGAAGAAGGCACGCACTCGAAAGCACCGCTCACGGAAGCCTTCGGTCAGTGGAAGAATGCGAAATTCGCTATTCTCGCGCTGTTCGGTCTCGTGATGGGTCAAGGCGTCGTGTGGTACACGGGTCAGTTCTACGCCCTGTTCTTCTTGCAATCGATCCTCAAGATCGATGGCTACACGGCCAACCTCTTGATTGCTTACTCGCTCGCTATCGGCACCGTCGGATTTATCTTCTTCGGCAGCTTGTCAGATCGCATTGGTCGTAAGCCAATCATTCTCGCCGGTTGCTTGCTTGCAGCCGTTTCATACTTCCCGCTCTTCGGCGCGTTAACGAAAAGTGCCAATCCGACTTTGGCCAATGCGCTCGAAACCGTGAAGGTTGAAGTTGTTGCTGACGCCGCCGATTGCGGTGATTTGTTCAACCCCGTAGGCACACGTAAATTCACTTCGTCTTGCGACGTGGCACGTGACGCGTTGTCAAAGGGTGCGATCAAGTACTCAACGATGATGACGGCGCCTGCTGGTGAAAAAGCGAAAGTTGTCGTTCAGGGTAAAGAAGTCCAAGTCTTCAAGGATGGAAAACTCGATCCTGACTTCAGCAAGAACTTGACGGCAGCCGCCGTCGAAGCGGGCTATCCAAAGGCGGATGATCCGAACAAGGTGAAGCTCACAGGCGTGTTTGATATCTTCAAGCCGCAGACGCTGACGATCATCGGAATCCTGACAATCCTCGTTATCTATGTGACGATGGTTTATGGCCCGATTGCCGCGGCACTCGTCGAGCTCTTCCCAACTCGTATCCGCTACACATCGATGTCACTGCCTTATCACATCGGTAATGGTTGGTTCGGTGGCTTGTTGCCCGCAACAGCCTTCGCGCTCGTGGCTCAAACCGGCGATATCTATTACGGTTTGTGGTATCCGATCGTGTTTGCGCTCATCACCTTTGTTATCGGTCTGATCTTCGTTCCAGAAACGAAGGACCGTGACATCTATGCGGACGATTGATCGCTAGATCGCTGAAAACCATAAAAGGCCCCGTGAAAACGGGGCCTTTTTTATTGCGCAAATTATTTTTAAATTAGACGTGATGATTATTCGCAATACCGCATGGGACGCACATCCCAGCCCCAGCCACGCACCCACACTCGTTCATTGACGATATAGCAAGAGGGCTGCGGTTCGCCCCAGTAATAGCTGACCGAGGGGCGATATTCGCGATAATGGCTATGACGGCCTTCATAACGCCGCGATTCATAGCCGTAAGAGCCATAGGAATAACCCACTGATCCGTGGCCGCCGCCACCACCCGATAAAGCCGAGCCCAGCGCCAAGCCGCCGATGACGCCGACAATGGCGGCCGCGCCCGGATCCCAGCGCCCATCCGCATGAGCGGCCGGTGGCAAAGACGGAACGAGGGTTGCGATCACAGCAAGCGCCGCGGCAGCCTTTCCGATACGGTTTTTTAGGAACGAGACTTGGTTCAACGCACGATCACTCATGTCTGCCTCCGGAAGGTTCGGACCCGCGATTCGGGTTTCCCGCCTTCATGGGGGACAGATTTGCGCCGGAGCGCTGAATGAAAACTGAACCAAATAAGGCTGTTTTAAGGCCAAAGTGACGCTTAGGCTTGCTAAACCACTTGCCTCAAAGCTCGGCCGACTGTATCCACTGCGCACCGCCCGCAACGGCGCGCCGGTTTAGCTCAGTTGGTAGAGCAACGGTTTTGTAAACCGTAGGTCACCTGTTCGAGTCAGGTAACCGGCACCATTAAAATACTATTTATTTTCAATTACCTATTAATTTAGCTGAGGCGACCTGATCGAAGGTATTTGGGTCACGGTAAGCATATTGCAGGCAGAAATCCAAAAATGTGAGCGTTAAATGTAGCTAGAATCTTGGAACCTTTATCACGGACAACGATTCGGCCGTTCAATTGATGATTACATCAAAATCAACGCAGGCTTTGATCAAGTCCAGATCACTTGACTCAATTGATCTCAAGTCAGGCGCACTAAACGCTCGCGCATTTACTCTTGCGGCCCTTGACCCAACTTTATGTTCCTGTTTCGATTACACACATGCACGAGACATCTATGCTGCGGCTCTCCCTGCTATTTAAGATAAAAAATTATTTAATATCAATTATTTAAATTTATAAATATATTTTTTAACTACAAAACGACCAACAAATTTTACTTCACTTTGTTTTACCGTTGACATTAGAATCCGCTCTCATTTTGCTTAGATACTGAAAGAGATTGGCTACATTGCTTTCCGTCGCCATAGACCTTACAGTTAGATTATAAAGAGATATTGAAGCCCTTGCAAAATCCATTCCCTCTTTATTGATCAAAAGCCGAGATTACACAGCAACAACTTCGCGGAACAAGAAAATTGACTATAATTTGCCTTGGGCGGCGATATGTAATGATTGAACGACAAGCATCGGCAGATGACTACATTTGGAGTCGATCATTAAATGATACATTTCACAGGCAAACTGAAATGCTCAATTTCAATTTAATAAATTAAATTCGTCTTTCGACGGTTAATGTCCGCCGAAATTTAAAAACATGAGAAATAATTAAAACTCGAGAAAGTTCTGTAATTCAACTATACTGAACAGTAGTATTTTTGGGTTGAAGTTTGGGGGGGGCCGTAACGTGTTTCGTCTGATTTCTTGTATCTTTATATGGCTTCTTTCCGGATATGTAATTTGTGCCTACGCAGATGAAACAAAGATATCAACACCTAAAGATATCGAACGAGTTGAGATCAATGCGCATATCCTTCGGATCAGCAATATTTCGCCACGGGATGGATC
>CANGSG010000145.1 GCA_947456435.1 Hyphomicrobiales bacterium | reverse complement strand
TCATGGCTTTCCAATTTTTTGCCGCCGTGATCAAGAGTTGTGATGGCTTTGTTTCGACCCGGTCCAGTTTCACACTGTTTACAGGCGCCGCGCGTTGAAAGCGGTTCCATAACAAACCTGCACCAAGCGCGGTGCCGTCTTTAGATTGACTGACATAAACCTCTTGCGTCGGTCTGAGGCATGAGAGAATTTTTGCGAAACTTGAATTTGTCGCAAAGCCACCATCAATTACAATCGGCGTTGTTGATCCAAGAACGTCAAGACAAAGGTCAGCGACATAGGCGGCGTAGAGCGATGCAACCGCACCCCGTTCTTCAGCATTGTTTACCGGAGGACCAACAAGATGTCCTTTTCCCCCCGAACGCGGCACCGGACCCGGGTCTTCGACGAATGACGGAATCGGAACGGTGCCTTGCGCGACAAGTCGTTCGACCACATTAAAAGCGCGATCATCACTCACCGGAGGCTCCCCCGCGAGAATTTGATATTCACGACCTGTCATTGTGAGAGTTGATGCGATGGGTTCCCCATCCACATCGACATTGGCGACCATGGCTCGCTCTTCGCGGAAATCTTCAAGCGGTCGACCTCGATTGAAGCCAATCATCCATGTGCCGGTCGAGAGCACTGTAAAGCGCTGCATACCCGCCGCTTTGTAGCGATAGAGATTGGCATTGCTGTCGTGCGCGCCAGCGAGAATTTCTACGTCAGGGCTTAATCCCGTCCGCTGTGCCAGCTCGGGCGAGATATGGCCAATCACGTCTCCCGCGCGCGCAAATGCAGGAAAGAGACGTGACCAATTCTTCTTTTTCACAATGCTCGAAAACTCACTTTTGAGCGGGTTCCAGAGATGACATTGAGCGGCAAGCGAGGAAATCTCAGTGACAGGCCGACCGCCGAGTCGGAACGCAAAATATTGAGGCGTTAAAAGAAAATGCTTGGCGCGATTAAACGCGCTCGTGAATTCACGTTCTTGCCAGAGCAGTCCTTGCGCGGGGCGCATTGCACCCCCGGAGATTGAACAAAATACCTCCTCATAGGTCGGACCAACATCGCGATAAGCGCCGGCAAGCCAATCGGGAGGTGTCGCTTCATAATCCATTGCCGGTAGAACGGGGCCGTGATCATCGACCAGTACGCCGCCGCAACCATGAGCGGTGCTGACAATCGCGCGTATATTGTGACGCTTTCCAAGCGTGGCAAGCGCTTCGATCACGAGCGCTTCGATACGAGGAAGGTCGATAGCAAGATAAGGGCCCGTTGCATCGGGCGCATTCGGATAAGAAAGAACTTCGACAAGCGCGCCATCGGCGCTTGCGACAAGAACCTTAATATTGGTCTTGCCCAGATCGAGGACCGCGACACGTTCGCCGGTATCGATCATGCTCATGACGTTACCTATATCCCTTTGACATGAGCTTAATCGGCAAAACCTAATCGCCGTCTGATATTCGGCACAGCCATGACCGCGACGAGGATCGCGCCCCAGATCGCGAGCGTCAAGAACTGGCTGAAATTCAGAAGATTAAATGCGGAAGAAATCACCTGAAGGATGACGAGCGAGAGAATGAGACCGGCGATCTTGCCGAAGCCGCCCATGGGATCAACGCCACCCAAGACCGCCGCAAGGATCGTTACAAGGAGATAGCTCTCTGCATAGGACGCATTAGCCGAGTTAAACCGTGCCATCATGACGAGGCCCGCAATAGCCGCCAGCAAACTTGAAATGAGATAGACACGCAGGATCACGCGTTTCGTATCAATTCCAGAATAGCGTGTCGCTTTCTCATTGGAGCCGATCATATAGGTTGCGGCCCCCGTCGGCGTTCTTCCCAGCATAATGGCCACCGGAATAGCGACAGCAGCAAACACAAGCATTGCCGTAGGAACACCATAGACGGTGCCATTGCCTATAAAGACAATCGATTCAGGAAGGCCTGAAAGAACATTCCCGCGCGTCAAACCAATCGCAATCCCCTTCACCATCGTCATCGTACCGAGTGTAGTGAGAATGGGGGAGACGCCCAGATACGCAATCACAAAACCGTTCAAGAGACCGATAATAGCCGCAACCCCGAGGCCCGCAAGAATGGCAATGATCTGCCACCCGACAACCATAAAGCCTTCTGCTCCCGGAACCTGCGTTGTCATAATATAGGCCATCGTGAGAGCGCAGAGATTAGCGGTCGAGATGATCGCCAAATTCAAGCCGCCCGACACGAGTGTGATCATCATCGCGAGCGAGAGAATTCCCAATTCGGGTAATTGGAACGCCATGGACTGCACGGTGGCTTGCGAAAAGAACCCTTCGCCGATCAGAAGACCAAACACCACGATAAGTGCAACAAGCAGAATGATAAGGCGCCGATTGGTAACATCATGCGTAAGACCCTTCATGAGCCTTATAAGAGCCGCATCAGGACCTTTGGTGACGTAAGAGGGTTCATGGCTCATTCGACGAGATTCCCCTTGCGCTTGCGGCGTGCGGACAAAGCGGTGGCACTGACCGACAGAAGAATGACAAGACCCACGAAAAATTGTGACCAGTAAGACGATACACCGATAAGGATAAGGCCATTCTGCATAATGGCGAGAAGCGCGAGCCCCAATACGGTACCGAGGACCGTACCTACTCCGCCCGCAAGACTCGCGCCGCCCAAGACCACAGCGGCCAACACATCAAGCTCTTTGCCAACAAGCACGGTTGGCGCAACGGATTGCGCGAGTTGCGCTTGAATGAGGGATGCGACACCGGCGGTGAGACCCATATAGCAATAAACAAGGATGTTGAGACGGAACACGTTGAAGCCGAGGCGCTGCGCCGCTTCGCGATTGCCCCCGAGCGCATAAATTTGGCGGCCGATATTGGTGCGGTTCAGCAACAACCACGTAATTGTAAACATCCCAACGAGGGCGATGATCTGCAAATTGAGGCCGTACGAAATTTCATCAGCATCAACATATTCAAAGAAGTAAACACCTTTAGAAAACCAATCAGGCAAGGAATAAATATACTTGCCTTTGGTAATGAATATGAGAAGTCCAAAGAAAATATTGAGTGTCGCAATCGATACGATGATTGATGAAATTTGTAACCGATCAATAAGGATAGCGTTGATTGCACCCAGAAGAACCCCAACAAGTATCGCCAAGGCAAACACTGAAAACCAATCAAGACCATATTGGTTGGCCAGCAACATCGTAACATATTGAGCGATCGAAGCCGTCGCCGTGAAGGAGATATCAATCCCGCCGGATATAAGCACGACGAGAAGGCCGGCCGCGAGAATACCCAAAAACGCGTAAGAGGTCAGGAGATCAAAAAGGTTCTGAAGAGTCAGGAAGCCTTGAGTCGCGATGGACAGAAAAACAACAAGAACCGCAATAACGCTTGCGAGCCAAAATTCATGGCGCCGCTTCAATTGTTGAAACAGGTCATGCATTGACGGCAATCCTCAATTGGTCTTCCGAGCTCTTGTGCGGTTCGAACTCGCCCGTGATGCGGCCATTTCTCATCACAAATATGCGGTGGCTATGATAGAGGACTTCCGGAATCTCATCCGAAATCATAATAACCGCGACGCCTTTTTGCGCGAGGCCGCGCACGATTTCGTAGATGCCGTCTTTGGCCAGAATATCAACGCCAACGGTCGGACTATCGAGGATCAGAACACGCGGTGTCGTTGCCATCCATTTCGCAAGTACAACGCGTTGCTGATTTCCGCCTGAAAGCGTTTTCACGGGGTTCGCCGTGTTTGATACTTTGATTGAAAGATCTTTAACCCAACGATCGACAGTAGACTCACGCGCCTGATGTGGAATGAGGCCAAACGCACCTTTCAGCTTGTCGAGAATAGTAACGATCGCATTGGCGGCTATCGGCTGTTCGAGCACAAGGCCAAGAGTCAGACGATCTTCCGACACATAGGCAACACCGTGATCAATCGCTTCGCGATTTGATTTTAATGCCAGTGTTTTGCCGTCAAGTTGAATTTCACCCTGATCCGGCGGGTTCATGCCAAACAGCGAGAGGGCGAGCTCTGTTCGACCAGAACCGAGAAGACCCGTGATGCCGAGAATCTCGCCCTCGCGCAAATCGAAACTGATATTTTTATAATCACCCTTGCGGGAAAGATTTTTGACCGAAAGCACGGTCTTGCGACTGTTGAGATCGGTGGCTTTCAAATCATAACTGAATTCCTTGCCGGTCATCAGCACGGCAAGCTTTTTGTCATTCACATCTTTGGCATCGAATGTACCGACCTTCTTGCCGTCACGGAGAACCGTCACGCGCTCGGCGACTTCCAGTACTTCATCAAGACGATGCGAGACAAAGACGATGCAGATATTTTTCTTCTTGAGTTCACGAACAAGTGCCAGAAGCGCATCGACCTCATGACGGGTCAGCGACGCCGTCGGCTCGTCCATAATCACAAGCTTGGCATCCGCTGCCATCGCACGGCAAATGGCAACGAGTTGACGATTGGCAATCGAGAGATCTTCGACCTTCGCATCGAGATCAAGGTGGACATTGATACGAGCCATTGCGGCTTCAGCGATTTTACGGATCGCAACCCAGTCAACCGGGCGGAAGCCGCCAAGATGCTGTCCAACAGCGATATTCTCTGCAACGGTCAAATTCGGAAAAAGCGATAGATCTTGATAGATAACCTGAATCCCGGAGCGTGTGCTTTCAACAGGATTGAGATGCGTGTAGCTGCGGCCTTCGATCGTGATGAGGCCACCCGCTTCTGGCGGCTGCACGCCCGAAATGATTTTGATAAGCGTCGATTTGCCCGAGCCGTTTTCACCCACGAGGCAATGGACCTCACCAGCGTTCAACGTCAGATCGACATCGGCGAGCGCTTGCACGCCACCGAAACGTTTTGAGATTTTCGATAATTCAAGAAAAAGCGACACGCCAAAGTCTTTTCATGCACAAGCATAAAGAAACGAAGACTGCGCCCCATCATGAGGCGCAGCCCTCTATTTCAAAGGAT
>CANGSG010000144.1 GCA_947456435.1 Hyphomicrobiales bacterium | reverse complement strand
CTACTCACTGCTTCTCATCAAAACTTGCCACCGTCGCGGTGCCTTTGCTATGGGCGGTATGGCGGCTCAAATTCCGGTTAAAGGTGACGATGCCGCAAACGAAACCGCCTTTACCAAAGTGCGTGCGGATAAAGAACGCGAAGCCTCAAACGGTCATGACGGCACATGGGTTGCGCATCCTGGCATGGTCAAACTTGCGACCGAGGTGTTTGACCGCCTGATGCCTTCACAAAATCAAATCAGCCGCCAACGTGATGATGTTGTGGCAACACAAGCCGATATGCTCTCCCTTCATAAAGGCGAGCGCACGGAAGCGGGCTTGCGTGAAAATATCCGCGTCGGTGTGCAATATATCGAAGCGTGGTTGCGCGGACGCGGCGCCGTGCCGCTCTATAATCTCATGGAAGATGCCGCCACTGCAGAAATCTCACGCGTACAAATCTGGCAGTGGATTCATCATGGCGCCGCGCTCTCTGACGGTCGTAAAGTGACACCCGCTTTGTTTGAGACGGTTTTGAAAGATGAGATGGCTAAGGTTCGTGAAGCGCTTGGTGGAGCTTCCTATGATGCTGGTCGTTTCCCCGAAGCGATCAAGCTCTTTTCGGATATGTCGCTCGCCTCAACCTGCGCCGAGTTTTTAACGCTTCCTGCTTATGAGCTGATCGACTGATCACTCATCACTATCTCTAAAGAAAAACGCCGCAGCGCTCTCACGTTGCGGCGTTTTTGTATTGGGGGAGTAAAGTCCTCAATATTGAACACCGCGCGTCAATGCGCCATCAATCACGAGATTGGTACCCGTTGTGAATGACGAAGCGGGGCTCGCTAAAAACACAACGCCACGAGCAATTTCTTCCGGCGTCGCCATACGGCCTGTGGGGTTAAGACGAAGCGCTTCCTTGAAGAGATCAGGAAGATTATTCTCGATATATTCCCACACGCCCCCTTTGAAATAAGTATTGCCCGGTGAGACCGAATTCACACGGATCATTTTCGGCGCGAGTTTGAATGCCATGCCCTGTGAGTAATGAATGAGCGCGGCTTTAAACGCGCCATAGGCTGGGCCTGTAAAATCGATCTCGCGACCAGAAACGCTTGAAATGATTGTTACCGAGGGTGCTTTTGATTTCTCAAGATAAGGCAAAGCGGCATTCACGAAACGGACCGTATGCAGCATATCGACTTCAAATTCTTTACGCCATGCGTCTTCATTGTCTTCGACCGCAAGTGCCGACACATTGGGAACAATGATATCGACGCCCCCTAAAGCTTTGGCGCTCTCCGCAATCCATGCCTCAAGCGCATCTTTGTTACCAACATCAACTGAATGGCCGAGTGCTTTCACGCCGGACTTCGTAAGATGCGCAACCGTTTCATCAACAGTTGCTTTGTCACGCGCACAAATCGAAACATTCGCGCCCTCTTGCGCAAAATATTCAGCGCACCGACGACCAATACCTTTTGAGCCGCCGGAAATTAGAACATTCAAACCCTTTAATCCCAGATCCATGATCTCTCTCCCTTATTGCGATTTTAAATAAGTGAATGGTTTTACTTGATATAGGCTTTGAGCATCGAGGCGCCGAGCGAGTATTTCGGATCAACCATATTGCCAACGCGAATACGCCCCGCTTGTGTCGCGAGGAAATAGGCTTCGGTTTCATCGAAACCATAATCCGCCTGCATCCACCGAATGAGATCGCGATAAGCCATGCGCGCTGCATCTTCCATGGGACGCGCGCTCCCAATCGACATAATCATCTCTTCTGTTTCAAGCCGCACTCCGGGGATCGACCAACTTTTGATAAGATCAACTTGGAAGGTTACGGTTGCCGGCATTTCAACCGCAACACCGCATAATTCTCCATCACCCTGTCTTGCATGACAATCGCCTACAAAGAGATAAGCGCCTTTTGTTTGAACAGGGAAATAAACAATTGCTCCTGGCGCAACATCAGGCAGATCCATATTGCCGCCCCAATAATCAGGCTGCAAAGATAAGACCGCTTCAATCTCCGGGCTTACGCCCAATGTGCCGATGAAGGGCTCATAAGGGAGCGTGACGCGTTTCGAAAATTCGACACCCTTCGATGTCACTTTCATTTTTTTGACGACTTCGGGCAAAGGCTTATTGAGCATCGCCGTTGTTGACGTGCCAACCAATCCACCAAATTCAGGAATTAAAGCCGTTGTGCCTACAGGCTGCTCGCCGCGCGGTTCAATGGAATGAATGTGAACCGCTAGCACATCACCCTTCTCCGCCCCTTTGACAAAGATCGGGCCGTTTTGTGGATTCACATAGGGAAAATTCAGAACCTTAGACGGTAGATCTTTTGTTGTTTTAATCGCGCCGCCAAATGCATCACGCGTTTCAGCCACAACAATATCGCCGGGGCTAATCGTCATCACCGGCTTTTCGTAAGGCCCATAAACATAATGATACTGGCCTTGTTTCTTTTCCGTCAGTGCGTGCTTTTTACCCGCCTTGCCTTTGGCAACGCCTTTGCGTCCCATGACAGATGATGCAATCCAACTCATCATTGACCTCCCCACTGGCTTTTCTCAGATCACTGATCCTCACCAGAAAGAGGGCTTTCGTCAACGCGGCAGACACTTCCAAAATGTCACAGCTAACGAGCCAAAAAAAAGATGCCGGTACCCTTGCGGGTTACCGGCACCAGTCAGAGAAACGGCGCACACAAAAGGGGGAGGAAACGCCGCTCCCGAAACTCTAACCTGCAGACCGTATGGTCTCAGTGACCAAACGACCCACTAATTCCGCAGCCTCAACTTGCGGCAAATGCCCCACTTGATCGAGACGATTCAACGCCACATTGCCGGGCAGATGATCGGCTTGATCTGAAGGGATAATCGCATCGCGCCGACCGACGATGGCACGGCATGGCCCGTCATAATGACGAAGCGCATCGACAATCGAAAACAGTTGCGTCGAGCCTTCAAACACGCTCTGCGCAACATTGCGTTGCGCTGACGCAAGAGACTTATCTTCCCGCGCGCTCAAAGTCGCACGCACAAAGGCTTGCGGCAGAGACGCAGGCGCATGCACCAAGCGCTTCATCCAAGGAGACAGCGCACCTTCAGTCGAAGCCTCAAGGAAGCCTTCCACAAAATGCCCATCAATACGCGGACCGAGGCCAGCAGGCGCAATCAATGTAAGTGAACGCACATCAATATCGCCACGCTCAGAAATGGCAGCGGCTACCGCAGCTCCCAAAGAATGGCCAACGAGATGAACGCGCTTATGGCCCTTTGCGAGCAATGAGGCGGCGACGTCTGCAACGATCTGATCAAAGCCACTGACGGCCTGACCAACCGATCCGCCATGGCCCGGAAGATCGATGCCTATCAACGGATTGCCAATTGTGAGCTTCGCCACAAAAGGCCGCCAAGAGGAGAGATCCGATCCAAAGCCATGAACAAACACAACCGGATGGCCCGTGCCGTCTTTCAACGATTTAATTGTAAGCGTCGCATGGCCTTTAAGCTGTGTACCACGCTTCACACGCGCGCCACCCGCAGCGAGCGCGGCTTCAACGTCGCGCATAACCACAGCGCCATAAGGACCCGAGCCCGAGAGACTTGCTAATTCAAGACCGGACTCAGCCGCGAGACGACGCGCTAAAGGCGATGACCGCAACGCACCTGTTTTGACAGGCTGTGCGGGCGCCTGAGGAGCAGCCGACTCAGCTTTTTTTTCAGACGTCGCCGCGGCCGGAGCCGGTGATGCAGCCGCCTCTTTCTTTCCGCCAGCAGCCGCGAAAGTTTCACCCTGAGCCCCCAAAACAACGAGCGGCTTGAGAACAGTTGCTGTATCGCCAACCTTATAAGGCAGAGCAATCACGGTTCCTGACGAAAAGGACTCAACTTCGAAACTTGCCTTTTCGGATTCAACTTCAGCGACGATATCGCCCTTCTTCACCGTGTCACCAAGCTTCACGTGAAGCGCGACAACCTTTGCTTCGGTAAGATCCTGTCCGACCTGCGGACAAAGAATGGAATCGGCCATGTCTTCCTCCTCAAGCAGCGTTCAGACGCGCGCTTTCAATGGCGCGTGCAACAAAATCGACTGTTTTCCGTGTTGCGCCCGCAAATTCGGCAGCGGTCGCCACAAAAGCAGCAAAGTTTTTGAATTCTTCCGGTGCCATCCCATCGAAATCATAGGCTTGACGGAAGTAAGGAATCTTTCGGAGCTTTTCGATGAGTTCCGGCGAAGCGTCCTCATCAATCGCCTTGGCATCAAATGCCGGCAATCGATCTTCCGCCTTCATCAATTGCTCGATGTAAGAGGGTGGACATGTGTAAACAAAATCACCGCCCGCAATCTTTTCAATGTGCCAGCTGGATGCGGCGTTGCCGGGCCCACCATCGGTGACGCGCATGGAGCATTGCAGCATCTTTGAAGGGTGACCCTTCTCTTTGCCATAGCGATAGGCGCGTTTCAGAACGGCCATTTCACCAAGCAGAATTTCTTCACCCGTCAAAATGATACCGCGCGCTTCGGCTTGTGCTTTAAGATCGCCAATATTGCCCAGACGCGCCGACATATGGGTGATCACCGAACGCCAGCGCGAAAGATCAAGGCCGGCCTTCTTCGCGCGCTCAAGACCACGCGATACCGCATTCATGCATTCCACATATTGCGGCACTGTGAAGGAGGTCGTGTTGTTCGTCGAAATACCGAGAGCAGTTAACTCCTCGATGACTTGATAGCCTTCTTTGGAACCCGGAATCTTGACCATCACATTCGGCGCGACTTCAGCCAGTGTAAGGCCTTGCGCGAGCATCTTGTCATAGTCAGCGACATAACGAGGATCGACCTGACCGGATACGAGACCATATTTCCCGTTGCTCTTATCCCACACGGGGCGGATCATTTCAGCGCCACGACGCACAACATCGAGATAAATATCCCAATAGATTTCTTCTACCGCTGCCTTGGGCTTCTCAAGAGCGATACGACGGATCTCTTGCATCCAGAATTCAGGGTCATCCTGAATG
>CANGSG010000143.1 GCA_947456435.1 Hyphomicrobiales bacterium | reverse complement strand
TCATCTCTTGGCTGAAACTTAAACCGGCAAGCACTTCGCGGGCCCGGCTTTCAAGAGCATAACCATCAAGCTCCTCGAATTTTGCCTGCACTTCGCCATAGCGTTCGACAAGCTCATTGATCTCATCAAAACGATCCGGATCGGCCATTGCCGTTTCAAGTGCTTTCAATTCAATCGCCACCGCACTCACAGGCCCAACCCCATCCATCACTTCAGCAATAGCTGAACGACCTTTCATCTCGCCGACATCCTGGCTGAAATAGCCAATAGTCATGCCGCGATCGACAAGGATTTGCCCTTCATCAGGCTGTTCTTCGCCCGTGATCATGCGGAATAAGGTCGTCTTGCCCGTTCCATTCGCACCCACAAGGCCGATTTTTTCACCGCGCTGTAACGCAGCCGACGCCTCAATAAAGACGATCTGGTGGCCGTTCTGCTTGCTGATATTTTCGATGCGGATCATGTGCCTTAGGGGCCTTGCGATGAGATAGAATCAAAAAAAGAGCGGCACAGAAATGAGGTCCACGCCTCCTTCCCATGCCGCACTTTGTTAAATTTAGTTCGTCTTATCCAAACACATTGGTGAGGGCGCGGTCAATAACATCAGTAATCCGATCGATGTCATTGGCGGTGGCAATCAGAGCCGGCGAGAGGCAGAGCGTATTGTTCAACCCGTCGAGCGAACGATTGGTTGCCCCGATGATTACGCCTTGCTTCAAGCAATCGGCAACAACCGCCTGGACGCGTTTTTCTTCAACCGGCTCTTTTGTCTTGCGGTCAGCGACAAGTTCAGCGCCGAGGAAAAGGCCTAGGCCGCGCACATCACCGACAACGCTGTGCTTTTCTTTGAGAGCCGCGAGATTGTTGAGGCAACGCTCACCCATCCGCACCGTATTCTCGAGAAGATTTTCTTCTTCGATGATGCGCATATTTTCCAACGCCGCAACCGGACCGGCCGTGCAGCCGCCGAAGGTCGAGATATCACGGAAATAGCTCATCGGATCTGAGGCATCATCCTTGAACATCTCGAAGACGCGCTCGGTTGTCACCGTGCAGCTGATCGCTGCATAGCCCGAAGCGACGCCCTTCGCCATCGTGACGAAATCGGGCTTCACGCCATATTGCTGATAACCGAACCATTTGCCCGTACGACCAACGCCGCACACCACTTCGTCGATGTGGAGCAGAACGTTATATTTTTCGCAGATTTGCTGCACACGTTCCCAATAACCCTTTGGCGGAACGATCACACCGCCGCCCGCTGTTACAGGCTCGAGAACAATGCAGCCCACCGTATCGGGACCTTCACGCAGAATAACTTCTTCAATCGCGTTCGCGGCGCGCTCGCCATAATTTTCGACATCCCACTGCTTACGATATTCAAGGCAATGCGGAACGCTGATAAAGCCATCCGGGAATGGCCCATATTGGGCGGCGCGTTGCGGCTGACCTGATGTTGCGAGTGTGGCAATCGTCGTGCCGTGATAATCGCGCTCACGGAAAAGGATCTTCCACTTCTTGCCGCCATGATGACGATGCGCGATCTGGCGCACCATCTTGTAAACCTTCTCATTCGCTTCCGAACCGGAGTTCGAGTAATAGACACGGCTCATGCCCGGCATTTTGCTGATCAGCTTCTCAGCAAAGAGAGCACCCGGAATCGTACCGGCAGCACCCGCAAAATAATTGAGCTTAACAAGCTGGTCGCGCACCGCATTCGCGATGCTTTCGCGACCATAGCCAACATTGACCGTCCACACGCCGCCGGAGACCGCATCGAGATACTCATTACCCAAAGCATCCCAAACCTTCAGGCCCTTGCCCTCGATATAGATGCGCGGGTTGATCGTCTCATAGGCTTTATGCTGGCTCAGATGATGCCACACATTCGCGCGATCCGCTTCGATCACATGGCCGAGATCGTTAGGGCTGGTGTTCAAGGTCATAACAGTCACTCCAAAATTAGGCTGCCGTGGAAACGCCGGTTTCCTCAACATGATCTACCATGAAAGCCGCTTAATCTGAAGCGCAGCGGCCCAAATAATCCCCGCGGTCTTGCGTTGACCGCACCGCACAATTTTATCGAAAAGCGCGCGCGCCGGGTTCAATGTGGGGGCGAAAAGCCAGCTCGACCACTCCAAAATCATTCTCAAAATAGCGGGTTTTACAGGCTGTCATGTGATTGACGACGAATGGCCAAGCTCGGCACCCGGTCGGTTTGATCGTAAGGCGAAACCCGTCGTGCCTCTTTAACAAATCCCTGGCTCAATAAGTTGGCCGATCTGGTCCAAGCTGCAACTATCGAGCGGCGCGCGAAAATCAGAGCTTTATTTTGAGAGATTAGCCTCGGCAGCCAGGCCTTGCGCCAGGAGTTTTTTGGCCAAGACTACGGCTGACGCCGCATTGGAGGCCGTTCCATCCGCGCCAATCTGCTCAACGAGCTCGGGCTTCGCCACAACCATAGGCCCACCAATCATAATACCGATATGGGGATTTAAAGATTGGACCCGCAGAGCCTTAATTGTTTTCGTGAGAGCATCAATGTGGGTGTGCCCACTGATGGAAAAGCCGATTACCGCCAGCCATTCCCGCGCCACAATATCAAGAAGCTGATCCCGCTCGGCACCCGCTAACGTTAAAACGGACCAGCCCGCCGCGCGCATGAATTTCTGAACAATTTGATTACCAAAACTATGGTCTTCGCCGGGCGCAACCATGATCAAAGCGCGGCGCTTTTCATCATAGGGTTCAATACGATCAAGATCAGAGAAATGATGAACAATGCGCTGCAGCCGCGATATGCCCACGGTGACATCAAAGAAATTGATTTGATCAATATCCCATAATTCACCGAGGTGACGCGCGGTCGGCTCAAGCAATTCGAGATGGAGAGAATCGAGCGAGATCCCGCGATCACGCAAGGCGTAAATATATTCGAGCGCATCGGCATTGTCAGGCCCGAGGATTAAATCACTCAATCTCTGAATATCATTTTCACCCGGATGAACGCCGAAATCAGACGGGGTGAGAATACCGTTGTTTTGAGACAGAAGCGTGGGAATAATCGTCTTGGTGATGACGTCCGCGAGAATTGTCTCACGCGCACCTTCAGAAGCCTGCTCTCCACCACGTATCTCGGCATCATGGGCTGCCCCGTCTGGGACCTCCCGATGCCGATCCGCATGAAGGACGCGCGCGTTGGCTTGGCCTTCTCCCGTAGACAAGTCTTCCTCCCGACGATCAGGTTCCACAAACTGTTTTTTGGCCTTTTAGACAGCCCTTAGCGTGAGCCTAGCAACATAATCGGATTTAGCAAGTTCGAGCGCTAGACCTGTGAATTGGGGCAATCAAATACTCTCAATGTGGCGTTTGAAGACGCAACCCCCAAGACTAATCTCTGGCAATCGCCGATCCATACTTGCCAACGGCGCCTTGAGCGTCGTTAAATGCTCCTGCTTAAAAAGATAACAAAACCATCCCCTTGGAGGAACTATGGCATCGAGCATTAAACTCAGCGCGATTGAAAAGGGCACCGGGCAAACGGTTCTTCTTGTTCCCGGTTGGTCGCAAAGCGCAAAAGGATATCAGGCACAAATTGACGGGCTAAGTGATCGCTATCGTGTGATTGCCGTCGATATGCGCGGCCATGGGGATTCACCCAAGCCCGATAGTGGTTATCGCATCGCGCGGCTCGCACAAGATTTACGCGAATTTATACTCGAGCGCGATTTGAAAGATATCGCGATCGGCGGACATTCGATGGGCGCCTCAATTCTGTGGAGCTATATTGAACAATATGGTGCAGACCGGATCTCAAAATTTATCTTCATTGATCAAGCACCTGTCGTCACGAATGGCTTTGGCCTCGAAGGGCAAGCCTTGAAAGAAACCGGCGCGGCATTCACGCCTGACGTCCTCTATGCAACGGCGGCGGGCGTTGCAAATGCGCAGTCGGCGGTACTTGATGGCTTGAAGGGGGCGTTTTTCAGCCCTTCAATAAGTGATGAAGTTGTAACCTTCAACAAAGCGGAAGCGCTGAAAATGCCGGGCGCCTATGCCGCACGCCTATTGGTTGACCATTGCAGTCAAGATTGGCGTGATGTGCTTGAACATGTCGTACCCAAGCTCGGCAAACCCGTACTCGTTGTCGGGGGCGCCCTCAATACGATCTTCCCCGTTGATGCCGCGCAATGGATCGCATCCAAAATTCCCGGGGCGCGTCTTGAAATCTTCGCGGCCGATGAAGGCGGAAGCCATTTCATGTTTGTTGAAAATCCAGAAAAATTTAACGCAATCCTGAAATCCTTTATCGGATAACAAGTCGAAACATCCGTTCATTCGTTTCGCCTCAAAAACGAAAAAAGCTCCGCATCATTGCGGGGCTTTTTTTTGTTTGCTGAACGCCCTCGTCTCAATCACGCCCAAAACCTGATCAACGCCCCATAGGTAAAAATCCGGCATGATTACTACCGATAATCTAGACTAAACTTTCCTCGTAAACTCTGTCTCGGACGCATTCTTTTGTAACAAACCCCATTGATCTCAGGGAGACGGATATGACCCTCTTACGAATGATTAAAGCACTCACCATTGCCGCAACTTTAATAGGTGCATCGCAATTGAGTGTGCGAAGCGCAAGCGCTGCTGATATTGTTGATACAGCAAGCTCGGCAGGAAATTTCACAACTTTGGTTGCGGCCCTCAAAGCGGCTGATCTCGTGACAACTTTGAAAGGCAAAGGCCCCTTTACCGTCTTTGCTCCGACAGACGATGCTTTCAAAAAGCTCCCTGCGGGACAGCTTGATGATCTCTTGAAGCCTGAAAATAAAGCGAAGCTTTCAAAAATTCTTACCTACCACGTCATAGCCAAAAAAGTAATGTCAGCTGAACTTGCGGGCAAAGTATTGGAAGAAAAAACGGTAGAAGGCGCTAATCTAAAAATTGATGCGAAAGGCATGGCGGTTAAGGTTGGCGATGCCACCGTGGTTACCGCCGATATCGTTGCCGATAATGGTGTTATCCATGTGATCGACAC
>CANGSG010000142.1 GCA_947456435.1 Hyphomicrobiales bacterium | reverse complement strand
TCAAATGTGCTCATACATTTTGCCCTTCATCCGCTGACGACAAAGTCTCGACCACATCAGGAGCGATCACATAACGCTTCGAGCAAAAATCACAGGTGACGCCAATCATGCCATCATCGGCCAACATTTCAGCGCGTTGTTGAGGCGAAAAGCTTTTTAACATCGAGAGAATACGTTCGCGGGAACAGCGACATTGCGCGCGCACCGGCTCTTCATCAAAGACGCGCACACCATTTTCATGAAAGAGGCGATAAAGCAGCGCCTCACTTGAAAGAGTTGGATCGATCAATTCATGATCTTCAATTGTTTCGACCAGCGCGCGGGCTTCTAACCAGGACTCGTCATCGGCTTGATCAAATATCGAAGCGCCTTCAGGGGCATCTCCTGGGTGAAGGTCCACGCGTCTTTGCCGTTCAGGTGATGTCGGCATGAATTGCGCGAGCAATCCGCCCGCACGCCACATCACATCCGCGCCATTCGTCGATGCGGCGAGAGATACGCGGCCTGTTGCCAGACGCACGCGCGTTGGGATTTGCTCGGACTGGCGAAAATATTGTTGGGCGGCCTCTTCAAGCCCCTGCCCTTCAAGCGCGACAATCCCTTGATAGCGTGAAAGATTAGCACCTTGATCAATCGTAAGCCCTAATTGACCGCGCCCTAAAGCATCCGCCGGCGTCATGCCCGCTTGCAAAAGATCGCGATCAAAATGCGCATAGCCACGCACGCGATCAGGTGCTTCGTAATCGACAACCAACATCGACACCGCACCATCGGTGCGGGCCTGTACTTGGAATCGTCCTTCGAATTTCAAGGCGCTTCCGAGAAGCGACGCCAGAGCGACGGCCTGACCCAAAAGATCAGACACAACGACGGGATAATCATGTCCTGTCAGAATTGAATCGATTGACGATCCGAGCCGCACGACCCGACCGCGCAGATCGAGGGCTTCGACCGCGAATGGCAATACAAAATCATCTGCCATAATCAGGCCCCGAGACACCAAGCAAGCACGGACTTCTGTGCGTGCAAACGATTCTCGGCCTCATCAAACACGACACTCTGCGGTCCATCCATCACGTCGTCCGTGACTTCTTCTCCACGATGCGCCGGAAGACAATGCATGAACAAAGCTTTTGAAGACGCACGCGCCATTAATGCTGAATTGACTTGATAGGGCGCAAGGAGATTATGGCGACGACCGGCGTCTTCATCGCCCATCGAAACCCAACAATCCGTGACGATGCAATCGGCATCATCAGCCGCATCATGCGGGCTGCGTGTGACGGTGACACGCGCGCCTTCATTGCGTGCCCATGCAATCAATTCGGCTGAGGGCGACAAATCTTCAGGTGCTGCAATCACTAGCTGAAAATCAAAACGTGCGGCAGCATGAACCCATGACGCGAGAACATTATTCGCGTCGCCCATCCACGCGACCTTCTTGCCCTTGATCGAACCACGATGTTCTTCATAGGTCAAAATATCAGCCATAACCTGACAGGGGTGAGACAATTTTGTAAGACCATTGATCACGGGCACAGTGGCATATTCCGCAAGCTCGCGCACTTTCGCATGATCAAGCATACGCACCATAATCGCATCGACATAGCGGGAAAGAACGCGCGCTGTATCAGCAATGGTTTCGCCGCGACCAAGTTGCATTTCAGCGCCGGTCAACATGATGGTTTCACCGCCAAGCTCTCGCATTCCCACATCGAAGGAGACGCGCGTACGCGTTGATGGACGATCGAATATCATCGCCAGCACTTTGCCCTTGAGCGGCTTCGGCGCATTCACCTTATCTTTGTTGCGCTCAGTCTTGATGGCGTGCGCTTGATCAAGCAACCCCCGCAAAGCGTCCGCTGAAAACTCACTCAGATCGAGAAAATGCTTAACCGTCATGATGAGGCCGCGCTCCCTGTCGCGGAGAGACCCAAATCGGCCTCAATACGTGAACACGCCGCATCGAGGCGATGAAGAGCGTCATCGACAATTTTTTCGTCGATGATCAAAGGCGGCAAAAGACGCACGACATTATCGCCAGCACCGACAGCCAACATATGCTCTTGAAACAGAGCCTTGGTCACTTCGGTATTCGGTTGCGCCGCTTTCAAACCCATCAACAAACCTTCGCCCCGCACCTCCGCGATCACACGCGGATGGCGATCTTTGAGTGATGCCAGTTTTTGTTTGAACAAGAGGCCCATTTTACGAACGTGATCGAGAAAACCGGGCGCGAGCACAACATCAAGCACCGCATTGCCAACCGCCATCGCGAGAGGATTACCCCCAAATGTCGTACCATGCGAACCAGCCGTCATGCCTTTGCCCGCTTCAAGCGTGGCAAGACAAGCGCCAATCGGGAAGCCGCCGCCCAAGCCTTTTGCAAGCGCCATAATGTCGGGCGCAATGCCCGCTTGCTGATGCGCGAAGAGATGACCCGTGCGGCCCATGCCACATTGCACTTCGTCAAAAATCAGCAAGAGACCATGGCGATCACATAATTCACGCAATCCCTTGAGGCATTGTGGTGGCACAACGCGAACGCCGCCTTCGCCTTGAATGGGCTCGATCAGAATAGCCGCGGTTTCTGGCGTGATCGCCTTTTCAATCGCATCATGATCGGCAAAGGCAACTTGATCAAACCCATCAACCTTCGGGCCAAACCCGTCGAGATATTTCTTTTGACCGCCCGCGGCGATGGTCGCGAGTGTGCGGCCGTGGAAGGCGCCTTCAAATGTAATGATGCGGAACTTTTCCGGATGGCCATTTGCCGAATGATACTTACGTGCCATTTTGATCGCGCATTCCAGCGCTTCAGCGCCGGAATTCGTGAAGAATACCGTATCGGCAAAGCTGTTCTCAACAAGGCGGCGGGCGAGCCGCTCGCCTTCCGGAATCTGATAGAGATTGGAAACATGCCAAAGCTTGGCCGCCTGCGCCTGCAATGCGGCAACAAGATGCGGATGCGCGTGCCCCAAGGCGTTCACAGCGATGCCGGAGCCAAAATCGAGATAGCGATTTCCGCTTTGATCAAAGAGCCACGCGCCCTCACCGCGATCGAAAGCAATGTCGAGACGCGCGAAGGTCGGCAACAAGGCCGAAGCGGGTGATGTCGTGACAGAACTGGGTCCGGACATGGACGCGGCTCCCGAAAACACATGAAAAAAATAAAAATGGCCGCCCCGAGGGACGGCTCATCGTGGTTCAACTTATAGCACGGACAGGCCAAGCACTGTCAATTGACGAGGCGCGAACCGCCTTCTTCGTCCTAAAGTTGGACGATCAATACTTATCCACTGTTCAACGCTGGGGAAAACTGATTCGGCGACTCATCAATGGACTCAGCGACTCTTGCGACGGAGTCAACGCATATTGTAGGTTTTCGACGCATCAAACGCGATATCTGGTGGCGTTAAAGTTTGTTTGATCTGCTGCGCTTGCGTTGAGTGAAGCGGATCGAGAAGGCGCCAGTGGTCGGGTTTGTCAGTTCTTTACGTGAGGAAATCAATGTCCTGGACCGATGAACGGGTAGAGTTGCTCCGCAAGCTTTGGAACCAGGGCCTGAGTGCAAGCCAAATCGCGACTGAGCTCGCGAATGGCATCACGCGCAACGCCGTGATTGGCAAAGTGCATCGCCTCGGCCTGTCGGGTCGGGCGAAAGCGCCCTCCTCGCAAGTCTCGCGTCCGCGCAAAGTCACGCGCGCGCCAAGCCATCCTCTCACCCACTCCGCGAACCGCGCGGGCCTCGGCGCTTATTCATCCGCCGCTGCCGGCCAGGCCGCGATCCGGGGTAACCTCGCTTTGAGCCCGTCGCCGGTTGTTGCCGAAGCGGTTGCGCCCGTTGTGGCCTATGATCCCGAGCCCTTCACGGATGTTGTTGTGCCGATGTCGGAACGGATCACGATTATGGAATTGCGTGAATCAACCTGCCGTTGGCCGTTTGGCGATCCATCATCGGTTGATTTCCGCTTCTGCGGTGCGGATTCGCCGATTGGAACGCCCTATTGTGCGTTTCATTCGCGGATTGCCTATCAGCCATCCAGCGACCGCCGCAAAAACAAAGCTTAAGTAAAAGCGGGGCCACATGGGGCCCCGTTGCGCGTGATTTGTGCTTAAATCTTGCGGCCAAAATTCTCATCAAACGAATAGCCTGCCCCGCGAATGGTGCGAACCGGATCGCGCTCGCGTGGCTTGTTGATGGCTTTCCGCAACCGACCGACGTGAACATCAACCGTGCGCTCGTCGATTTCAGAATCCATGCCCCAAACATGATCGAGCAACTGCGCGCGCGAAAAAACTCGCCCCGGGCGCTCCATCAAAAATTCCAGAAGACGAAACTCGGTAGGGCCCAAATGTAATTCACGCCCGCCGCGCCTTACACGATGACTTGAGCGATCAAGATGAAGATCGCCGGCTTCTAAAGAGGCCGCAACACGATTGGGGGATACGCGCCGCAACAAAGCGCCAACGCGCGCCAAGAGCTCCGGCACTGAAAAAGGTTTGACAACATAATCATCGGCGCCTGTTGCAAGGCCGCGCACACGCTCATCCTCTTCACCACGTGCCGTAAGCAGGATGATGGGGAGATTTTTTGTATCTGACCTTTGCCGCAAGCGCCGGCATAATTCGATGCCAGAGAGTCCGGGCAACATCCAATCAAGCAAGACAAGATCGGGAATATGCTCTTTCAGCATCAATTCCGCATCATCGCCGCGCATGGCGGATTCAACCGTATAGCCTTCAGATTCAAGATTATAACGCAACAAAAGAGAAAGCGGCTCTTCGTCTTCAACGATGAGAATACGCGGATTTGTTGACATTCACGAATTCCGAAACTGTTTTGATATGTTAACCCAAACTCAAAGGCTCATAGGCGCCCGATACGCGCGGACGATCGGCGGTAATGGCTTCACCTTTAACAAGGTAATGGATGGTCTCCGCGATGTTTGTCGCATGATCGCCAATACGCTCGATATTCTTTGCTGAGAAGAGAAGATGCGTGCAGAAGCCAATATTGCGCGGATCTTCCATCATATAAGTCAGCAAT
>CANGSG010000141.1 GCA_947456435.1 Hyphomicrobiales bacterium | reverse complement strand
CCGAAATGAAAACCATGACTGCGGCGAAGGCCAAGAACGCCTTCGGACAAATGATCGAAGCCGCGCAGCGCGAGCCTGTTTTGATCACCAAACAGAACCGGCCCGTGGGTGTTTTTATGTCCATCCGCGACATTGAGGATACGATTTGGGGCGAAGAAGCCCTCAAAGCGCACAAAGAGGGGTATATCGGCGAGGATGCGAGCCAAGCCTTGTTGGATAAGCTCCTGAATGCACGCGATTAATCTTTCGCGGCAGGCGGCCACTTTTCTGCAAAGCCTTCCGGCAAAGCCAGCACGGCAAATCGCAGAAAAGCTGCAATTACTCTCGCAAGACCCACAGGCCTTGCCTTCCGAATTGCTCAAGGGCTATTCACCAATGCGGCGCCTTCGCGCCGGAGAATACCGCATCATCTTCACAGTCGATGAGCGAACGATTCAAGTTCGCATGATCGGCAAACGCAACGACGACGAGATTTATAAAGCGCTCGAAAGAGGCTTCAAAAAGTAGCCAAACCATCATGAAATTCACACTCTCCTGGCTCAAAGAGCATCTTGATACAGCGGCTTCACTCGATCAGATTGTCGAAGCGCTCACGCGTGTTGGACTCGAAGTTGAAGGCGTTGAAGACCCTGCAAAAGTTTTGGCGCCTTATGTCATCGCGAAAGTGATTTCGGCCGAACAGCATCCGAATGCGGATCGTTTGCGCGTGTGCATGGTTGACACCGGCGATGGCAAACCGGTGCAAGTCGTCTGCGGCGCGCCGAATGCGCGCACCGGCATGACCAGCGTGTTCTCGCCACCCGGTACTTTCATTCCGGGGAAAAACATCACGATCACCGTCGGTGTCGTTCGCGGTGTGGAATCGGCCGGTATGTTGTGCTCGGCCTTCGAACTCGGTCTTTCCGAAGATCACGAAGGAATTATTGATTTGCCGACAGATGCGCCCATCGGTGTACGCTATGTTGATTATGCCGGCGTTGATGATCCGGTGATTGATGTGGCGATTACGCCGAACCGTTCTGATGCACTCGGTGTTTACGGTATTGCGCGCGATCTTGCGGCGGCAGGACTTGGCTCGATGAAACGCCATGATCTTGCGCCCGTCAAAGGTCATGGCGCGTGCCCTGTTGAAGTGAATTTGAATTTCGCGACCGAACAGAAACATCTCGCACCGGCCTTTGCGCTGCGTCTTGTGCGCGGTGTGAAGAATGGCCCGAGCCCTGATTGGATGCGGCGGCGTTTGAAGGCGATTGGCCTTCGGCCCATCAACACGCTTGTCGATATTACAAACTATATCACCTTCGATCGCGGCCGCCCGTTGCATGTGTTCGATGCCAAAAAGGTGAAGGGCAATCTGGTTGTGCGTCACGCTAAAGACGGCGATGAGATTCTCGCTCTTGATGGCAAGACCTATAGACCTGATCCCTCAACCGTTGTGATTTGTGATGACAATGGTGTTGAGTCCATCGCCGGTATTATGGGCGGCGAACATTCGGGTTGCGACGAACATACAACGGATGTGTTGATTGAGTCGGCTCTGTGGGATCCGCTCAACATTGCGCAATCAGGCCGCAAGCTGGGCATCAATACGGACGCGCGTTATCGCTTTGAACGCGGCGTTGATCCCGCCTTCTGCGTGCCGGGTCTCGATCTCGCGACGAAGATGGTGCTTGATCTTTGCGGTGGGGAAGCAAGCGAGGCGCGTGTTGCCGGCACAGTTCCGACACCTGAGAAGATCATCACTTTCCCTTGGTCGGATGTGAAGCGTTTGACGGGTCTGTTGCTACCCGTACCGGAAATGAAAGCGATCCTCACCGAGCTCGGCTTCTGGGTTTCCGGCACTGACAAAGAGGTGAAGGTCGCGGTGCCGTCATGGCGTCCGGATGTCGAAGACAAAGCTGATCTCGTCGAAGAGATCGTGCGCATTGCGGGTCTTGATCAGGTTGAACCTGTGCCTTTCCCGCGTGAGACGGCCACCGTTCCCAAACCGGTTCTGACATTGATCCAAAAACGCACAAGACTGGCCAAACGCGCGCTCGCGACGCGCGGGCTTGTTGAGGCGGTGACCTGGTCTTTCATCTCGAAGGCGGAGGCGGAATTATTCGGCGGCGGCAAGCCGGAATTGGCGCTCGCCAATCCGATTGCGTCTGACCTCTCGGATATGCGCCCAAGCCTCTTGCCGGGGCTGATCAAGGCCGCGCAGCGTAATGCGGATCGGGGTTTTCACGATGTCGCCCTCTTCGAAGTGGGGCAGGTCTTCGCCGGAGCCGAGCCAAACGACCAGACAATTGCCGCCACCGCGCTGCGCCGGGGCCTCGCAAGCCCTGAAGGGTCGGGCCGCCACTGGCAGGGCAACGGCACGATCGATGCCTTCGATGCCAAGGGCGACGCGTTTGCGCTGCTTGAAGCGCTCGGGGTCCCTACGGCGGGCCTACAAATCGTTCAAGGCGGCCCGAGCTGGTTCCATCCCGGGCGTTCAGGCACATTGCAATTCGGTCCGAAAATGATTGTTGGGGCCTTTGGCGAGGTGCATCCGCGCATTCTTGAGGCACTGGATGTGAAAGGCCCGCTGGTTGCTATCGAGATCACTCTTGATGCGTTGCCGCCCCCCAAAGCGCGGCCCACGAAAATGAAGCCGAAACTCACGCTCTCCGAATTCCAACCGGTGAGCCGCGACTTTGCTTTCATTGTCGAGAAAACCGTCGCTGCCGCCGATATTCTAAAAGCGGCGCAAGCTGCTGAACGAAATCTGATCAGCGATATGACCGTGTTTGATGTCTATGAAGGCCCGGGCGTGCCGGAGGGCAAACAGTCGGTCGCGATTGCCGTCACCTTGCAGCCTACGGACAAGACGCTGACGGATGCAGAAATTGATTCGGTATCGGGTCGTATCATTACTGAGGTTCAGAAAAAGACCGGTGCTACGTTACGCGCCTGATGGCGGCAACGCGTCTGCCTGATAAGGAATTCTTATCATTTTAGGCAGTATCGTGGGTCATTCTTTAGTGAGTGATTCACGGGTTCGGGGCGATGATGCGTAGTGCAAATTCCTTTCTGATTGCGGCGCTTGGCTGGGGACTCGTCGTCTCCACCTCGCAAGCCTTTGCCACAGAGACAAGCACAGAAACGAAGACGCGCGCCGCGTCAGCGAATGCTGAGAATTTCCAACCTGTCGAAGCGCCTGATGATGCCGATCAATGGTATATCGGCTCGATTCCGGATGAGCCTTACAATATCCCGAAGGTCGATAGGTCGCGCCTACGCGCTGATTTGCGGCGTGAAACGATGACCGCGCCTGAGGATTATCCGGCCAATACGATCGTCGTCGATATTGATAGTCGCCATCTCTTTTTCTATCCCGGTGATGGTACGGCGATCCGCTATGGCATCGGTGTCGGCCGTCGCGGCTTTTCATGGCAAGGCAATGCGAGCGTTGGTCGTAAAGGCGCTTGGCCCGATTGGATTCCCACCGCCACGATGCGCGCTTTGATCCCCAATTTGCCAGCGAGCATGGAAGGGGGACTTGATAGTCCGCTGGGTGCACGCGCGCTTTATCTTTATCAGAATGGTCAAGACATCCTCTTCCGCATTCACGGCACCAACGAGCCTTGGACCATTGGTGAACAGGTCTCAAGCGGTTGCGTCCGCATGCTCAATGAAGATGTGGCGGATCTCTATAACCGCGTCGAGATTGGCGCGAAGGTCATCTTGCATAATTCGAAATATGCGGCGACGCGTCTCTCGCAATCAGAGTGACGCGGCACGGCCGCTCAACGGATTATCCGAATCCCACGTATAGCGCACGGTTTCAAACCGCATCGACCGCGCATCAATCATCAAAAGCTTGCCGATAAGCGGCTCGCCAAATCCGACAATCGCGCGGATAACTTCCAAAGCCATCAAGCTTCCGGCTAGACCGGCGAGTGCACCCAGCACACCGGCTTCCGCGCAAGCCGGAACCATGCCCGCCGGTGGTGGCTCAGGAAACAAACATCGATAGGTGGGATTAAGTTTTCCATCAGCGCCGCGCTCAAAGGGACGAAGCGTTGTGACGGTTGCGTCCATGGCGCCGAGTGCTGCAGTCACCAGCGGCTTCTTCTCATGGTAACAGGTGTCAGAGACCAGATAGCGTGTGGTAAAATTATCCGAACCGTCGGCAATCACATCATAAGACGCGATCAATGACGCGGCATTCGCAAGCGTGATGCGCGTGTGATGTGCGTCAATCATCACATGCGGATTGATGCGATGAATAGCCTCTTGTGCGCTATCGGTTTTCGCGCGCCCGACATCGGGCGTGCCATGAATGATCTGCCGCTGCAGATTTGATAAAGACACGATATCATCGTCAATAATGCCGAGTGTACCGACGCCCGCCGCCGCAAGATATTGCAACAATGGTGCGCCCAAACCACCGGCGCCAATCACGAGAACGCGCGCAGCTTTCAGTTTCTGTTGCCCCGGTCCGCCGACATCGCGCAACACAATATGCCGCGCATAACGCTCAAGCTCATCGGATGAGAGGGTGGGAAGCGATGCCATCAATGCGCCTCATCCCAATTTTTTGCGGCCCGCGCATCGACCTGCAAAGGTACCGCGAGTTGAATTGCGGGATGAGGTGCATCTTGCATGACCTTTTTGACAACCGCGATGGTTGCGTCCACTTCCGCGTCGGGTACTTCAAAAATCAATTCGTCATGCACTTGCAACAACATTTCGGCTTTGAGTTTTTTATGCGCTAGTGCTTCATCCATGCGGATCATGGCGCGGCGAATAATATCAGCCGCTGTGCCTTGGATCGGCGCATTGATCGCGGCACGCTCGTTAAAGGCCCGCTCGGACGGATTTGATGAATTGATTTGCGGATAATGACACCGCCGCCCGAAGACGGTTTCGACATAGCCATGGTCACGCGCGAATTTTTTTGTCGAGTCCATATAGTCGCGAATGCCTGGAAAACGCTCGAAATATTTTTTGATATAGGCACCCGCTTCTTCGCGCCCGATGCCCAATTGATTGGCGAGACCAAAGGCTGAAATACCATAGATAATTCCGAAATT